>CAYNQN010000018.1:0-22889 GCA_964399375.1 uncultured Rhabdothermincola sp.
GACTTGAGCGGCTTGCCGAAGCCGGTGGCGTCGTCGCCCCGGTAGGGGTGGTGGAAGAACTCGCCGTCGAAGTCGAGCGGCTCCTCCCGGCGCAGCACCCTGCGCACGATCTCCACGTACTCCCTGGTGCGGGCCAGCGGCTTGTTGGCCGGCTGGCCGTACCAGCCCTCCACCACCTGCGGGCCCGACACGCCGAGGCCCAGGATCATCCGGCCGTTGGAGATGTGGTCGAGCGTGAGCGCACCCATGGCGGTGGCCGTGGGCGTCCGGGCCGACATCTGCACGATGCTGGTGCCCAGCCTGATCTTGGAGGTGTGCCCGGCGATCCAGGCCAGCGGGGTGAAGGCGTCGGATCCCCACGCCTCGGCGGTCCACACCGAGTCGAACCCCAGCCTCTCGGCTTCCTGGGTGGTGCCGATCACGTCCGGAGGGGGCAGCTGGCCCCAGTAGCCCCACATCATCCCCAGCTTCATGCCTGGCAACCGTAGCCTCCCGCTAACCTGACTAGAACAGGTTCTCGTTCCGCTACGGGGGTGGCACATGTCCGAGCTGGGCTTCCGCATCTTCGATGCCGACAACCACTACTACGAGGCTGTCGACGCCTTCACACGCCACATCGATCCCCGCATGGCGCGCCGTGCGATGCAGTGGGCAGAGATCGGTGGCAAGACCCGTCTCCTCGTGGGCGGGAAGGTGAACCGCTTCATCCCCAACCCCACCTTCGACCCCGTAGCCCGCCCCGGCGCCCTCGACGACTACTTCCGGGGGCGCATCGTGGCCGACGACATCCGGGCGGCCTTCGGCGAGCTCGACCCCATCTCGGCGGCCTACAGGGATCGCGACGCCCGCCTCGCGGTGATGGACGCGCAGGACATGGAGGGGTGCTTCTTGTTCCCCACGCTGGGCGTGGGCATGGAAGAGGCCCTCACCCACGACCCCGAGGCGGCGCACGCCGCCTTCCACGCCTTCAACCAGTGGCTGGAGGAGGACTGGGGCTTCGCCTACCAGGACAGGATCTTCGCGGCGCCCTACATCACGCTGCTCGATCCCGACCGCGCCACCGACGAGATCGATTGGGTCATCGAGCGGGGCGCCCGGATCGTCGTGATGCGTGCCGCTCCCGTGATGGCCCCGGCCGGGGGCCGCTCGCCCGGCGACCGTGTCTACGACCCGTTCTGGTCGCGCATCGATCGTGCCGGCATCACGGTCGCCTACCACTCCGGCGACTCGGGCTACGGGCGCTACGCCCGCGACTGGGGCGAGTCCGACGAGATGGAGGCGTTCCGCCGCTCCACGTTCAAGGCGATCACCACCACCGACCGGCCCATCGTCGACGCCATGGCGGCGCTCGTCTGCCACGGGGTTCTCACGCGGTTCCCCAACGTGCGGGTGGCCACCATCGAGTCGGGCAGCGAGTGGGCGCCGATCCTTCTCAAGAAGCTGGGCAAGATCTGGGGCCAGACCCCCGCCCTGTTCGAGGGCGGCGACCCGGTGGAGCAGTTCCGCCGCCAGGTGTGGGTGGCCCCCTACTACGAGGACGACATCGCCGGGCTGGTGGAGGCCATGGGTGCCGACAGGGTGCTCTTCGGGTCCGACTGGCCCCACGCCGAGGGTCTGGCCGAGCCGTCGTCGTTCATCGACGACATCGCCGACCTCTCGTCGAGCGATGCCAGGCTCATCATGCGCGAGAACGGCCTGGGCCTCTCCCGCCCGCAGGTCTCGGCGCTGGTCTAGATCCCAACCGCCAGGCGCCGGGTGAGCGCAGGCACCGAGGTCGCCACCTCGTAGCCGTCGCGGCGGGCGAGCCACTCGAGGGTGCGCCGGTGCAGGTCGTAGGTGCCGTCGTACCTGTTGAGGAAGACCACCAGGGCGGCGCCGTGCGAGGCGTGGTCGAGGGCTTCTACGCAGCTCCGCACCTCGTGGATGGCGCCGAGTTGGGCGTCCGCCACGATCACGACCACATCGGGAAGCAGCGCCTCCACGAGGTTGCGGGTGGTGCCGTCGGCGCTCAGCGGCGACAGCAGGCCACCCACCCCCTCCACCAGCCCCAGCTGAGGTGGAGGGTCGGGCCACGAGAGCTCGGCCACCAGCTCGGCGGTGGTGAACGGGGCCCTCCCCAGCACCTCGGCCGCCATCGGAGGCGCCATCGGCACCTCGTACCAGCGCGAGCGAGGGCAGACCGCTGCGCGATCCTCACCGGTTGCGGCGGCCAGCACGTGGGCGTCGGTGGTGTGGTCCGAGGCGTCGTACGACTGCGCGAGCTTGCGTGCCGAGACCGACCTGCCAGCAGCCCGCAGCTCGCGTGCCACTGCGGCCGACACCCAGGTCTTGCCCACCTCGGTGCCGGTCCCGGTGACCACGATCAACCTCGTTGGTCTCCCTCCGTGCCTCCCGGAGGGATCTGGCAGGAGTGACGGGCCCCCGCTCACGGCAGGCCTCGGCTCACGGCGGGCACTGGCTCACGGAGTGGGCACCAGCAGGCCCAGGTCTTCGAGAGCTTCCCGGAGCACCTGCACCTCCTCGGTGGTGTGGGCGGCGCTCAAGGCCACCCGCAGCCGGCTCGTTCCAGCCGGCACCGTGGGGGGCCTGATGGCGGGAACCAGCAGCCCGCGGTCGAGCAGGGCGGCCGAGGCCTCGAGGGCGTCGGCCTCCGAGCCCACGATCACGGGGAGCACGGGGCTGGGATGCCCCGGCCTCAGCGCCTCCACGTGACCGGCCAGCCTCGCCAGCAGCTCGGCGCCCTCGCCGGAGCGCAGCACCCCGAGGGCCGCTCCCGCAGCTGCCACGTCGGCCGGGGTGGGGGCGGTGGAGAACACGAACGGCCGGGCCCGGTTCACCAGCAGCTCCACGAAGGCGATGGGACCGGCCACGAAGCCCCCCACCGCGCCCAGCGCCTTGGAGAGGGTCCCCACCCGCAGCACGTCGGCTTCCGGGTGCAGCTCCGGGAGGGCGAACACGGAGTGGGCGTCGTCGAGCACGAGCAGGGCCCTGTGCTCCACCGCCATCGAGCTCAGCTCGGCCACCGGCGCCACGTCGCCGTCCATCGAGAACACCGAGTCGGTCACCACCACGCTTCGCTCGGCGCCGCCCTCGCCCAGCAGCGCCCGCAGGTGGTCGAGGTCGAGGTGGTCGTACACGGCCACCTCCGCCCCCCGGTTGGAGGCCATGCGGCACCCGTCGACTATCGAGGCGTGGTTGAGGGCGTCGGAGTAGATCCGCACGCCCGGCCCGCCGAGGGTGGCGAGCAGTCCGGTGTTGGCGGCGTAGCCCGTGGAGAAGACCACCGCGGCGCCCGTGCCCCGCCAGTCGGCGAGGTCGGCTTCGAGGCGGGTGTGCGAGGGCCTGGTGCCGGTCACCAGCCGGGAGGCTCCCGAGCCGGTGCCCCACACCTCAACCGCCGCAGCTGCAGCGGCCTTCACCGCCGGGTGCTGGGTGAGTCCCAGGTAGTCGTTCGATGCGAAGTTGACGACCTCCTGGCCCGACTCGGTGAGCACGCCGCGCGGGCCTGCCGCTGCCAGGGCCCTGGTCTGGCGCCAGAGGCCACCGGAGACGATCGCGTCCAGCTCGCTGTCGACCCAGGAGCGCCAGGGGGAGATCACGAGGCGCCAGGCTATGCGCACCGGCGGATCCATCAACCCGAAACTGCGGGACGGGCCGCCGGGCTGGTCAGCCGGTGGGACCCCCTCCAGTGCGCTCCCCAGGTGGGATCTGGCCAGGATTCGGCCCGGAACGCGAGCAACCCGGCCCCGGGGCAGCTCGCGCAATAGGCACCCCGGGACCGGGTTGTCGAGACGAGGCCCGACAAGTGGCTGTACTCAACTTGTCGACCATCTCCTCCCAACGTTGTATTGACGCTCGGCTCCGGGGGGTTCCCCCGAAATTGGGAAGATTCTGCCGACGCCCATCCGCCGGGCTCGGATGGCAAGGTTCTACCCTGGCCTTCCCGGGAGGGATGGCGCTGCACCGGCGCGTGGCAGGCTCGTTTCCTGAGGTATCGATGACCCACAACTTCAGCGTTCCGGCGGCTGGGCCCGGGGCTCTCCCAACGGGGCCACGTCCGCGACTCGGCCTGTTGGCCTGCTGCGTGGCGCTGGCGGCCGGCCTGCTCGCCTGCACCACGTCTGCCGAGCCGGGCGCCAGCGGACCCACCACCTCGCTGGCGGAGTCTGCCGCCGTGACAGTTCCCGAGGGCTTCGTGGTGGTCGACACCCGGGGTGTGGTGATCCCACCGTTCCCCGGCAGGCCGGGCTCGACCACCGCCGTGGCGGTGAAGGGTGGTCAAGCGGCCATCGGTGGCGTGGTGACCGGTCCGGACGGGGCACCTGTCGCGGGCGCCACCGTGCAGTTGGAGCGGTTCGTGGGGGATCGCGCGGGCACCCTCAGGACCACCACCGGCACCGATGGCCGCTACCTCGTTCCCGACGCCCAGGGTGGTCGCTACAGGGTGCGGGCCTGGCTCCAGCCCACGCTCACCACCACGGAGCCTCTGGTGGACTTCGTCGCCCACGACGCCAGCGTCCACGACATCAACTTCGCTCTCCAGGCGTTCGAGGGCCACCGCCTCGATCTCACCTTCGATCGTGAGTCGTGGGGCGTCGACGACGTGGGCCTTGTGCGCGCCACCCTGGGCCGCCAGGCCGTGAACGACGAGGGCATAGTCGTGAACCAGGGCATGCCCGGTGTCCAGCTCCGCCTGGGGTTGTCGGGTAGCGCCAACCTCGCACCAGGCAGCAGCCCCCTGCTCACCACCGACGGAGGGGGCTTGGCCTCGTGGCGGGTGCAGTGCGCTCGGCAGGGCCCCGCGCGGGCTTCCGGCAGCTCGCAGATCGCCTCTGGCGCACTCCAGCTCCCGGTGTGCGGGCCGCGCTCGCAGGCCCCCACCACGACCACGACCATCGCCGTCCCATCCTTCCCGGTGGGCAGCACGTTCGACGTGCCCTCTGCCGGTCCAGTGCCTCCTGGTTCTTACCGGACCTTCCTCTCCGGATGCGCCACCGCCTACGAGGAGCTGCTGGCGGGAACGTGGACGCCCGGCAGCACCACCAGTGACACGATCCAGCTGGCGGGACCGGGACGAGGGTTCAGGGCAGAGGCGGGCACCGACGGCTGCTCGTACCAGAGGGTCTCGTGACAGCCCCGCGCGGCGCCGGCGAGGCAGCCCCCGAGCGACCCCCCTGGAGGCGGCGGGCTCGGCTCTCCCTGCGCGTGTTCGTGGTGATGGCCCTAGGCATCCCGCTCTTCCTCGGGGCCACCGCCTCTGCCGCGCTGGGCCTGCTGCTGTTCGGCACGCTGCCCGGGACCGTGCCCGAGGAGAAGCCCCTGCCGCTCTCGGTGCCCTCCACCGTCTACGACGCCGACGGCAACCAGATCGGCTCGTTCCACCAGTTCGACCTGACGCTCCCCATGACAGCGGCGGACGTCCCGCAGGTGCTGAAGGACGCCGTGGTGGCATCCGAGGACCGCAAGTTCTGGTCGCACAACGGGGTGGACCCCGAGGGCATCGTGCGCGCTGCGTGGGCGATCTACGAGGAGGGCAGCGTGGTGCAGGGCGCGTCCACCATCACCCAGCAGTACGCCAGAGCGCTCTACCTCACCCCCGAGGTGAGCCTCGCGCGCAAGCTCCAGGAGGCGATCCTGGCAACGCGCATAGAGCGCGAGCTGACCGAGGAGTTGGGGTCGAAGCAAGCGGCCAAGGAGGAGATCCTCTTCCGGTACCTCGACACGGTGTACTTCGGCGGTGGTGCGTACGGCGCCGCATCGGCCGCGGCCACGTACTTCCGCAAGCCGGTGAGCGAGCTGACCCTTTCGGAAGCTGCCCTTCTGGCGGGCGTCCTGCCTTCGCCGTCGGCCTACGGGCCCCGTGACAACCCCCGCGCTGCCGACGCTCAGCGGCGGGAGGTCCTCGACGCGATGCTCGAGACGGGTGCCATCACCAAGGCTGCCCACGACGACGCGGCCAACCACTCCCTCTGGTACGCCGAGGGCGAGCCTCCACCCGAGGGGGCAGCGGTCACGCTGATCTACCCGCCGCCCGCCAGCGGTGCCACCGACCACCCGTTCTTCGTCGACTACGTGTTCAAGTACCTCGAAGCCAGGTACGGGTCGGAGAAGGTGCTGAAGGGAGGCCTCCGGGTCGAGACCACGGTCGACCCCCGCCTCCAGTCGCTAGCGGAGGCGGCGGTGGAGCGGGGCCTGTCCGGCACCGACTGGCCGGTCGACATTTCGCTGGTGGCGGTGGAGCCCTCCACCGGCTTCGTGAAGGCCTTCGTGGGCGGTCGAGACTTCACCGCTTACCAGGTGAACCTGGGCCTCGGAGGCTCCACCGGCTTCCAGCCGGGCTCGGCGTTCAAGATCTTCACCACGGCTGCGGCCCTCGAGGTCGGCTTCGACACCAACAAGACCTACCCCAGCGGCCCGTACCAGCCACCTGGCTGCAACGACGACCCCGACGGTTGCGTGAGCCTCTCGGGCTCCGGCGGGCCGATGGGCCCTGCCCTCGCCGCGTCGAGCAACAACTACTTCACCAGGCTCATAGTCGACGTGGGGCCCGAGCGGGTCGCCGAGGTGGCCCGCCGGCTGGGCATAGGAGCGACGGGGCTCACCCGCCACAGCCTCGGAGAGGATGTGCAGCACTACGCCTCGCTGACCCTCGGGGCCTACGAGGTGGCACCCCTCGACATGGCCTCGGCGGTGGCCACCCTCACGAACCACGGCGCCCTCCACGTCCAAACCCCGGTGCTCCGCGTCCTGGGTCCCGACGGCACCGTGCTCGAGGACAACACCGCGAGGGCGGGCGAGCAGGTGATCCACCCGGCCATCGCCGACACCACGGTCTCGCTCATGCGCGGAGTGATCGATGGGGGCACCGGGAGGGCAGCCGCGATCGGCAGGCCCGCCGCCGGCAAGACCGGAACCACCGACGACAACCGCGCCGCCTGGTTCGTGGGGTCCACGCCCCAGCTTGCCGCTGCCGTCTGGATCGGCCACGCCGACGAGCCCCGGCCGCTGGGGCGCATCGGGGGTTTCGGCGAGGTGGGCGGTGGGTCCATCCCGGCCCAGACCTGGGCTCGCTTCATGGGACCTGCCATGGAGGGCCAACCCGTCGTCGACTTCGTGGCGCCGGGGCCCCTGCCTCCCCCCGGTGAGGGCTTCACCGGGGCGCGCTCGGCAGGGTCGGGACGCCGCCCGCTCGAGCTCCCCGCCGACTGCGGGGGGCCGTGCGTGCAGGAGGGCGACCCCGAGCCGGCGTCGCCACCGGCGCCGACGGGCACGCCTCCCGAGGAAGCGGGCCCGAGCGATCCCGTTGGTCCCGGCTCCACCACGACAACCGCAGCACCACCGCAGGCGATCAACGAAGGGGACGGCCGATGACCGATGCCGACGAGGGCGCCGAGCTTCGCCCGGGGCAGGGCCAGGACGTGGGCGCTGAGGCCACGCCGGGTGGCGCGGGGGCATACCCACCCCCGCCCGCGCCCTCCTCGCGCCGGGCCAGGTGGCGCAAGGCCGAAAAGGAGCAGCGCCGCCAGGCGCGCGAGTCGGTGCGGTACCCGGTGTTCACCAGGTCGGTGCTGGTCTGGATGCTGATCTTCGCTCTCACGGGGGTGGCCTTCGGGGCCAGCGGCGCCTTCTGGTGGGCGAGCTTCGACAGCCAGATAAGCGATCTGCGGCGTGACACCAGCGACTTCGGGGAGCGCTCGGCGGCCGCTCAGGACGAGCTGGAGGGCCTGCGCGACGAGGCCCTCGGCGAGATCGACGCGGCCCTCTCGCCCCTGCAGGGCTTTCTTTCTGAGAGCCAGATGCTCCAGCTGGCCGAGACCTATTCACCGTCGCTGGTGGCGGTGGCCACCCTCGACGAGGGGGGACAGCCCTCGGTGGGCACCGGTTTCGCCGTCATCAGCAACGACCGCGAGACCTTCTACCTCACCTCGTACAAGGTGGTGGAGGCGTCGTCGCTGGCACCGGGCCCGGCCATCACGGTGAGGCGGGGAGGCGAGGAGCTGGCGGCCCAGCTCTGGAACTGGGACCCCGGCCGCGACATGGCCCTGCTGCGGGTCGAGGCGCCCGATGCCGAGCTGCTCGAGTGGGCCGACGACGGCGCCATGGGTGCGCTGCTGGGTAGGCGGGTGTTCCCGGTGAGCGCTGTGGGCGGAGCGGGAGCAGCCCTCACGGCGGGGATGGTCATCGACCTCTCCGCCGCAGGCCTCCAGCACACGGCCCCCGTGGGCGCGGCCTTCCGTGGAGCCCCGATCGTGAACGTGGAGGGCCGGGTGGTGGCGGTCACCTCCACCGACTACCAGCCCCTCGGCTTCGACCCTGGCCCGCAGATCCACTTCGCAGTGCCGGTGGCCGACGTCTGCCGGTCGCTCATAAGCTGCGGCGCGAACAGGTCGGCCCCGGCGCCATCCGCACCGTCCCCGTCGTCTTCCACCACGTCTAACGCACCGCCAGGTTGACCGAACCCGAGGTCAGGTTCGGTTGACATCTGAAGGAGGCGGGGGGACACTGCGACCCGTGGATCACGCCGAAGCCCCGCTAGCAGCGGCCCCACCACAAGGGGTCACGCCCGCAGAGGCTGCACCTGCAGAGGTCGCGCCAGGAGCGGAGGAACCTCAGGCGCGGCGCCGGCCGGCGAGGAAGCCGAACAGCTCGCCCGCCACCCGGCGCGGGCGCGAGTCGAGGCAGCGGCTACTCCAGGCCGCCAGGCAGGTCTTCGAAGACGTGGGTTACCTCGACGCCAGGGTGTTCGACATCACCAAGGCGGCAGGGATGGGCCAGGGCTCCTTCTACGACTACTTCACGTCGAAGGAGGAGGTCTTCTCCCTGATCGCCACGCAGGTGACCGGCGAGCTGAGCGAGGCCGCCAGGGGATCCGCGGGGGGCTGGGGAGACCCTGCCACCACCATCGCTGAGGCGAACCGGCGCTACATCGAGGCTTACGTGAAGCACGCCCGGATGCTCGCCATCATCGAGCAGGTCTCCACCTTCAACTCGGGGTTCAGGGAGCTTCGCCTGGGGATCAGGCGATCCAACATCGACCGGATCGAGGCGGGCATCCTGGCCTGGCAGGAGGCCGGCATCTGCGACGGCGAGATAGACGCTCGGTGCGCCGCGAGCGCTCTGGCGTCGATGGTCGGCAACTTCGCCTACATGTGGCTCGGCCTGGGCGAGGAGCACGACTTCCAGCTGGCCGTCGACACCCTGAACCGGCTCTGGATAAACAGCCTCGGGCTGCCGCACGGCACTGAATCTGCCTCTCTCTGAGTAGTCGTCAGACCGAGAGCTAGTGGGCTCTAGCGGGAGCGGCCGTTAGAGCCGTTTTCGGAGAAATCCCAATATTTTTGGGCTTCCTGCTGCATTTCCGGAGATAAACCGTATCCGACGTCGGATACGGTTGACACTCTGGGTGACCATCGCCATACTGGACTTGCATGAGCCGCCGAAGCGATGTGTCGAGGCACCGATCGCAATCGAGAAGGAAGCCGGAAACCTCATGGCGTCTGCCCGGTCACTGTTCCCCGGGTACGGCCTCGCTGCGGGCGTCGGCGTGCTGGCAGTGGTCGTCGGCTCCGGAGTCCAGGCCGTCCCGAGCCTGCTCCTGGGCCTCCTTGCGGGGATCGCCGCCACGAACGTCCTGCGCCTCCCGGCCAGGTTCACCCCCGGGCTGCAGTCCGCCGCCAGCGTCCTGCTGCGGGCGGCCGTGGTCCTGCTGGGCCTGCGGATCGCTCCTGAGCAGGTTGTTGCGCTCGGGTGGAGCGGCTTCGCCGTGGTGGCAGCCCTCGCTGTGGCGACCATCGCCATCGCCCTCGCCGCAGGATCGCGGGGCGACGCCAAGGGTCGCTTCCTGCTGGGCGCAGGCTTCGCCATCTGCGGTGCTTCGGCCATCGCGGCCGTTGCAGGAACGCTCAAGTCCCGCCACGAGGACGTCGTGGTGGGCATCGCTCTCGTCACCATCTGCGGGACCCTGGCAACCCTCCTGTACCCGTTCCTCGGCCCGGTCGTCCTCTCTCTCGATGCCAGCCAGTACGGGCGCTGGGTGGGAGCGAGCGTCCACGACCTCGGGCAGGTCGTCGCGGCGGCTTCCACCGAGGGCGACGAAGCGGTGCAGATGGCGGTCGTGGTCAAGATGGCCAGGGTCGCCCTGCTGGTACCGCTGCTCGTCGCCGCCTCCATCGTCGAGGGTCGCGCCACGGGTGGCGAGCCATCTGCTGACGGTGCACGGGGACGTCGAGCCAGGTGGACCTCGAAGTTCCCCTTGTTCGTGGTGGGGTTCGTCGCCACCGCTACCGCGAGCGGCCTCGGGTTGGTCCCCTCTGTCGTCAGCGACCTCGCCGGCTACGCCACCTCGATCCTCTTCGCAGCGGCGCTGTTCGCCGTGGGCGCGCAGCTCCAACTGCGCGGCGGCCTGGCGAGGGCGTCCAGCGCTGTGGCGATCGGTGTGGGCCTCTCGCTGTTCCTCTCGGTCGGGAGCCTGGCTGCGATCGAGCTCGGCATCCTCTGAGCCGGCTGCGCCCGCGCTCCCACCTGTACCTCAACGGCGGCCGTTCCCGAACCTTCTTCTCGCTAGGAGCTGCACATGAGCTCAGTGGTCGTCTCATTCCAGGACCACGTGGCCCTCGTCGAGATGGCCCGCCCGGAGAAGATGAACGCCCAGAACCTGGAGATGCGCCAGGAGCTGGTGGCGGCGTTCTCGGAGCTGAGCGACCGCCACGACGTTCGCTGTGTCGTGCTCACCGGTCGGGGGAAGGCCTTCTCTGTGGGTCACGACCTGGTCGAGCAGCTGTCTCCCGAGGAGAACCAGGCCGATCCCGGCGGGGTTGGCCTGTACTCGTCGCTGTTCTCAGTGGCTCAGCCCGTGGTCGCAGCCATCAACGGCCTCTGCCTGGCGCAGGGGGCGGGCCTGGCGCTGCTGTGCGACATACGGATAGCCGACCGGTCGTCCGAGCTCGGCTGGCCACAGGTGAGCCACGGCATCGCGTCGGTGTCGGGGCCCGTGATCATGGCTCGGCTGGCACCTCAGGCGATCGCTTCGGAGCTGCTGTTCACCGACAAGAGGATCGGGGCGGACGCAGCGTTCGCCCATGGCCTCCTCACCAGGGTCGTGGACGACGGCGACTGCCTCGAGCAGGCCTTGGAGGTGGCCGGCACCATCTCGTCGATGGCGCCGCTGGCCGTGCGGGCCGTGAAGGAGATCATGGTGCGCACGCGATCCATGCCCCTGGCCGACGCCTTCCACGCCGGGGAGCGCATGGCTCGCCTCCTCAACAGCTCCGAGGACGCGCACGAGGGTCACCTGGCCTTCGCCGAGGGGCGCGAGCCCGTGTGGAAGGGCAGGTGAGACGGAGGTGGGGGCACGCTCGGACGTGAGGTTCGTGCTGGAGATCGGGGGAGTCGAGATCCCTCGCTCCATCGAGGACGATGCGACCGCCGCGGGGGTGGAGCGCATGGCGCGAGCGGTGCGCGAGGGCGTCCTGCCGCTGCCGGTGGTTGCCAAGGTTGCCGCTGCGGAGGTGACCCACAAGACCGAGATCGGCGGTGTGCGCCTCGGCCTCTTCTCCGAGGAGCAAGTGCGCAAGGCGCTTCGGGAGCTCTCCGAGATCGTGGCCGAGCAGGGCCTCGCAGGGGCTTCGCTCCGGCTGGAGGAGCAGGTGGCGGGGGAGGTCGAGCTGCTCGTTGGGTCGACCCCGGTACCCGGCTACGGCGAGGTGCTGGCCGTTGGCGCCGGGGGCGTGCTGGCCGAGGCTTGGTCGGACGTCACCTATCACTTCGGCGCGCTCGACGATGTGGACGTTGCCATCGAGATGCTGGAACGCCTCCGCTGCATCCAGGTGGCTCGCCGCAGGGGTCTGGTGACCGAGGCCGGCATCGAGGCGGCGGCCTCTTCGATCGTCGCCCTCAGCTCCGTCGCCGGCTCCTACGCGGGCATCGAGATCAACCCGCTGGTACTCGGCGGGTCGCGCTGCGTCGCCGTGGACGTGACCGATTACGGGCCGCGCGCCCGAGCCCCCAGCCGGCGAGCTCCCGCTGCCCCGGAGGCGATCAAGGCGCTGCTGTCGCCGGGCTCGGTCGCCGTCGTGGGGGCCTCTTCGTCCGGACAGGGCCTCGGCCACCAGATCCTCAGCAGGATCGTGGAGTTCGGTTACCAGGGCTCGCTGTACGCCGTGCACCCGAGCGCCGATCGAATAGCGGGCGTCGGCTGCGTCAAGAAGCTCACCGAGGTGCCGGGCGGCGTCGACCTGGCCATCGTGGCGGTGGGCGCGGACGCGGCGATCGACGTGGTGGGGGGAGCGGGTGCGGCGAAGGTCGTGCACGTGGTGGCGAGCGGGTTCGCAGAGAGCGGGGGAGACGGGGCGAGGCGCGAGGCCGACCTGCTCGCTGCAGCGCAGCGGGCCGGCTGCCGGGTCCTCGGACCCAACTGCATGGGCGTGCACAACCCCTCACGCCGCCTGACGTTCCTGGCAGGAGCGCCCGATCGCCCCGGCGCCATTCGCATCGTCTCGCAGAGCGGGGGCCTCACGTCCGACATCGTCCGGCTGGCCGAGGACCGCAAGGCCGGCGTCGCCTGGGCGGTCTCACTGGGCAACGCCGTCGACATCTCGCCGGCAGATCTGGTGGGAGCAGCTGTGAGAGAGCCCGACACCTCGGTGGTGGGCGTGTACCTCGAGTCCGACCGCTTCCTGGCCGAGCTCGACGAAGCCTGGCTCCCGCGCGCCGACCGTCCCCCCCTGGTCGTGCTGCGCGGGGGCCGGACATCGGCCGGAGCGCGGGTGGCCGCGAGCCACACGGGAGCCGTCGTCGGCAGGCCGGAGCTGTGGGACGCCTACTGCCGCCAGCGCCGGCTCATCTCGGTGGAGACGGTCGACGACCTCGTGGACGTCTGCGACTACGTGCAGAGGTACGGCCTCGGTGACCCCGCCGACGGGGGAGCGGTGATCCTGGGTGCGGGAGGAGGCACGAGCGTCCTGGCTGCCGACGCGGCGTCGAGGAGCGGGGTGGCCCTGCGCCGGCTCGCGCCGGACTCCGTGGAGATGCTCGAGGGTCTCGAGCTGGGATCGGGCACCCAGCTCGGCAACCCCATCGACCTTCCCCAGGGTGCCCTCACCAGGATGATCTCGGCCCCCGACGGCTCCGACCGCCGGGCGATGGCGGTGGTCCTCGACCGGCTGCTCGGGCAGGAGCCCGGGGGCGACTGGGTCGTGCACGTAAACATCGGCAACCTCGTCTCCTCGGACGGCTCGACCGTGGCCGGCCTCGATGAGCTGGTGGGCGATCTCCTCGCCGTGCGCGCGACCTGGCCGCAGCGCCGCCTGTCGCTGGTGGTCCGGAACTCCTCTCTGTCCACCGAGGCCGTAGCTCGCGTCGTGGGCTCGGCCAGGAGCAGCGGCCTCCCCACGTTCACCGATCTCGGCCGCGCCCTCACGTGTGTTGCGTCGTCACATGTCCAGCAAGGGAACAACCGTCGATAGAACGGAGAGAGAGATGAGTCAGAAGCGACCTTTCATGATCGCTGCTGTGCTATCCGCCTTGGTGGTTATCGCAGTGGCGTGCTCGTCCGGAGGCGACAGCGGCTCCTCCAGTGACACCTCGGCGAACGGGTCGGCCCCGTTGAGCCAGTCGTCCATAACGATGCTGGCCACGACGCAGGCCTTCGACGCGCCGACGGTGATAGCGCTGAAGAAGGGCTACTTCGACGAGGTGGGTCTCGATGTCGAGGTTCGGAGGGATACCTCCGGTGCCGACATGGTGGCCGCCGTCGTGGGTGGCAGCGCGCAGATCGGCCTGCTGAGCACGACCCCGCCACTCGCCGCCGCGGCGCAGGGCGCCGACGTGAAGGCGATAGGGGTCGCGGGTCACGCCACCGAGCTGAGCATGGTGATCAACAAGGAAGCCGCCCAGCGGGCGGGGATACCCGAGAACGGTACGGCCGACCAGAAGCTCAGGGCCCTGGCCGACTCTGGGCTGAAGATCGCGGTTGGGGCGCCCGGCAGCGGCACGTACGTGCAGGTGGGGGCCCTGCTCTCCGCCAGGGGCATCGACCCCGACGAGGCCATCCAGCGAGAGGCCCTCGAGGGGCCGGCGTCGTTCCTCGCGGCCTTCAGGCGCGGTGACGTGGACGGCTTCGTGTGGATCCCGCCCACCGCGATCCAGGTGGAGGACTCCGAGATCGTGCGCATCGACTTCCGTGAGCTCGACGAGTACAAGGCCCTCGACTTCATCGTGCTGATCACCTCCGGCGGGATGATCTCCTCGCACCCCGACACGTTGCAGGCCTTCTGCGACGCGTGGATCAGGGGATGGGACGATGCAGTCCAGAACCCCACCGAGGCAGCTCAGATCCTCAAGGAGGACCTGTTCCCAGACCTCGACATGACCCTCGTCGAGCGCTCGTTCGAGTCGTCCTGGGTGAACTTCGGGCCGACACCGGCCATCACCAGGGCGGGCTTCGACAAGGCAGTGGCCCTCTCCAACCTCGGCAGGCCGGCACCCATCAACGTCAGCTACGACGAGTTCGTGGACAACACGTTCATGAACAACGCCATCACCGGAGCCGGCCTCGACGTCCCACTCGGCGGTTGACGAGGCTCCCATGGATCCAGCGCCGGCGATCGAGCTGCGGGACGTATCGCACACGTTCGGCTCCGGTCCCTCTGCCGTCGAGGCGATCAGGAAGGTGGACCTGGTCGTCCCGGCGGAGGAGATCGTGGCGATCGTCGGCCCTTCGGGCTGCGGGAAGTCCACGCTGCTCAACTTCGCCTCGGGGTTGCTGATCCCCACGGGGGGCGAGTGCCTCTGCTTCGGCAAGAGGGTCGAGGGGCTCAACACGTCGGTCGCCTACCAGACGCAGTCCGACACCCTGTTGCCCTGGAGGACCGCCGTGGACAACGCGGCGATCCCCCTCGAGATCAAGCGCGTGCGCCGCCGCGCCCGCAAAGACGCGGGTGCGGCGGCCATGGCGCGCCTCGGGCTGGAGGGCTTCGAGGGCAGCTACCCGCACGAGATGTCCGGTGGCATGCGCAGCCGGCTCAGCCTGGCCCGGCTCTTGCTGGCCGACGCGTCGATCCTGCTGTTCGACGAGCCCTTCGCAGCGCTCGACGCGCTGCTGCGGATCAAGATGCAGCGCCTGCTGCTCGACGTCTGGTCGGAACAGCCGCGCACGATCATCTACGTCACGCACGACCTCAACGAGGCGATAGCGCTGGCGAGCCGGGTCGTCGTCCTCTCACGGCGCCCCGCAGAGGTGGTCGCCTCGGTGGATGTTCCCTTCCCCTATCCCCGTGACCCTGGCGAGCTCCCGGCGACGCCCGAGTTCCGCTCCATCTACGAGCAGATCTGGTCGCACCTGGCCGCCCAGATCGACGAGGGCGGGGGAGCAGCGCCGTGAGCCGCTGGAGGGAGTGGGCGCTGGCCTATGGCCTGCCGGTCGTCGTGATCGGCGCCTTGCTCGCCACCTGGCAGTGGCTACCGGCGTCGGTGATGCCGGTCGATCTCACCAGCCGCCCCTCCGAGGTGATGTCGCGCCTCGTCGAGCTGTTCTCCTCGGGAGAGATCCTCGACGACCTCTGGACCACCACCAAGCAGGTGCTCATAGGCACGATCATCGGGGGAACGGCGGGGGTGGCGCTGGCGCTCTTCTCCATGGCCATCCCACGGCACATGCGCCTGGTCGTGAACCCGGTGGTCGAGATCGGCTACTCCATCCCCAAGCCGGTGCTGATCTCCCTGTTCATCTTGTGGCTGGGGATCGACGACGGCACGAAGATCGCCCTCGTCGTCTCGTTCGTGTTCTTCATCTTCTACTTCAACGCCAGGGAGGGCCTTGCGTCGGTGTCGGAGGCCCCGGTTGAGGCCCTTGCGCTCATGGGTGCCTCGCGCCTGCAGGTCTGGCGGCTGTACTACCTGCCCGCACTGCGCCAGCACCTCGTGGCGGCTCTGCGCCTGGCCCTTCCCCTCGCTTACTCGGCTGCGGTGTTCGCCGACCTCACGATCAGCGGCCGGGAAGGCCTGGGAGTGCTCATAAACCGTGCCTTCGCGGCGGTGGACCCGGCGGGTGTGCTCGCGGTGGTGCTGCTCATCGGGATCATCGGCGTGGCGATAGACGTGGTGCTGGTGGCCTACCTGCACCGGCGGGGCCAGGAGACGTCCACGGCGGTGGCGCGATGAGGCATCGCCTCGCAGTCGTCGCCGGGTGGGTAGCCGGGATCGTGGTGGTGCTGGCGGCGTGGAGGTACGTGCTCGTGCCGATCAGCAACCCCGTGTTCATGGCCCCACCGGAGGACGCGTTCGGCGAGATCCAGCAGTGGTGGAGCCGGGGAGTCCTCTGGAGCGCCGTCTGGATCACGCTGAGCACCACCCTGTACGGGATGGCCGTGGGTGGAATCGCCGGAGTCGTGCTGGCTCTCCTGTTGGGCAAGGTCCCCACGCTGCGGAGGGTCAGCGACCCCCTGGTGATCGGTCTCTACGCCATGCCCAAGATCGTCCTCGTGCCCCTGGTGTTCCTCTGGTTCGGCCGCAGCGTGGGGCCGAGGGTGGGCTTCGTGGCGCTGGGTGCGTTCGCCATCATGTACCTGCACACCACCACAGGCCTCAGGTCGGTGCCCGAGATGACCAAGTCGGCGCTGCGCATCTTCGGTGCGTCGAGCTGGCAGGTCGACAGGCTGCTGGTGATCCCCAGCGCCAGCTCGCACATCGCGGCGGGGGTCTCCATCGCGGTCCCCTTCGCGCTCGTCACCACGCTCGTGCTCGAGGTGCTGCTCGGCCGTGACGGCCTGGGGGGATTGCTGGCGCATGAGGCGGCCCTCTTCAACGCGGCCGGCGTGCTGGCAGTCGTCCTCATGGGAACGGTGCTGGGTCTGCTGGGCACCGCGCTTGGCCGCCTCGCCGTGCGCGCCACCTCACCCGGCGCCAACCGCTAGAAAGAGCCACACCACATAGGTCCCTTGACGGGTCAGGCCAGCCAATCGATCCACTGGCCGTGAGCCTGCATCCACGCCAGCACCTCCCTGCCGGGCTCACCGCCGCTCCAGGTGGTCAGTCCGAGCAGTGTGGCGCCCTTGCCCTCTTCCACCGCAGCTTGACGGTCGGGCCGTGGCAGCCACGGCGTGACGTGCGGGTACTCGGCGGTGACCAATGCCAGATCGCGATCCTCGCCCAAGCTGCTGAGCTGCTCGTAGAGCTGCTGTCGTCCGTTGCTTTCGAGGTAGGCCAGTGCCCAGGTGGACACGATGCACGGCACCACATCGCTCGGAAGCTCGCACAGCAGGGGAACGAGCTGCTCGAGCACGTCTCCCTGCAGCAACGTGGGAGGGAAGCTGCGAGCCACCTCCACGGCGCCGCGCAGGCGCCCTGCTCGGTTGGGGACGTCGGGCCAGAGGCACGCCTGCAGCCAGCGGCCGGCCGCATCGTCCCGCACGTCGATGGGCGCCAGGTCGATGCCGAGGCGTGACGCCAGTGGCAGCGGCTCCACCGGCAGCGCAGGCACGTTGCCACCTATCACCGTGCAGCTCAGATGCACGGGGCTCTGGGACTCGCCCCATGCTGCCACCACGTCGCCAGCGGGAGAGAGGTACTCGTAGGAGTAGCGGTCGAGCAACAGGTTGAGACCGGCGCTCGATCCGATGTCCACGAGGGCGATCGGGCGCTGCGAGTCGGCATCGAGTCGATCGCAGACGATGCCGAGAGCAGGGACGAGGGCCGTGGTGCGACCCACCTCGTTCGTCTGGAGGGCCCTTGTGGTGATGGCGGCGGCAACCTCGTCGAACCGCTCGTCCAAGAGAGCAGCGAAGGGTGGCCAGGGATCTCCGGGATCGCCTGCATAGATGGCGGCCAGGGCCAAGTCGGGTTCGGCCAGCACGATGTCGTGGACGGCTGCGAGCACCAGGCCGGGCACGCGGTTGGCTTCACCCAGGGGAGCGAGGCGACCGAGGAGCGCTTGGTCGCCGGCCAGCCCTCGCACTATCTGCTCGTACGTCGGGCTGTAGTCTCGCAGCTCTGTGTCGGCGAATGACAGCAGCCTCTCTGCAAGCTTCTCCACATCCTGCAGGGCCACGGGTCGGAGCCTATGACGATCCTCGCCTGGGCCGGCTCGAGGGGGCCGGTAAGGTGCCGTCCATGCCTACCTCTTTTCCTCCGCTCGACGGATCCGCGCCCAAGCTGCAGAAGTTCTCCGAGCCGCCCGAGCTCGGGATCGATCCTGACAAGCGCTGGACGGCCACGATGCAGACCTCGATGGGCGAGCTCGTGATAGCGCTCGACGCCGTCCTGGCGCCCAACACCGTCAACAACTTCGTGTTCCTGGCACTTCACCACTACTACGACGGAGTGATCTTCCACCGCATCATCGACGGCTTCATGTGCCAGGGCGGCGACCCCACCGGCACCGGGCGCGGCGGCCCCGGCTACCAGTTCGAAGACGAGCTGCCGAGTCCCGGCCGGTACGAGATCGGTTCCGTGGCGATGGCCAATGCCGGCCCGCACACCAACGGCAGCCAGTTCTTCCTGGTCTCGGGGCCGAACGGTGCCGGCCTACCGCCGCAGTACAGCTTGTTCGGCCAGATCGTGAAGGGCCTCGACGTGCTGGATGCCATGCAGCGCGTGCCAACCGACCGCGGCGACCGACCGCAGGACGACGTAGTGATCGAGTCGGTCACGATCTCCGTCTCCGACTGAGCCACTCAGCCACGTCGACCCCACGGCGATGTGCCGCGGGGTTCTCGGAAGGGTCAGCCTCGGCGGATCTGCTGGGCGTAGGTGTCCAGGACGCGCAGGATGCCCGAGTGCTGCCAGACACGGTTGCGCTGCATGCCCGTGCGCTCCGTCAGGACCCCTGTGTCGCTGAGCTGAGCGAGTGCGCGCTGTGCCGTCATATCGCTCATGCCCATCTGGTTGGTGAGATATGGCGCGTTGATCACCGGGTGAGCGACGAGGTGAGGCACTACTCGCCACGCGGACGCCTGGGGCCGCAAGCCGGCCAGCTTGGCTCGTGCCTCATTGAGCTGTGCAGACAGATCATCAACCAGACGAACACCCGTGGCCGCGGCATAGCGGCTCGCACGAGTGAATTGCTCGACTATGGGGCGGGCGTCGCCGGTTCGGTACGCCGTCAGGGCTTGGAAGTATGACCCGGTGTCCGTGAGCAGGCCCGCCGACACGGGAGCAGTCGTGTGGGTCATCAGGCCCTTGCCGCTCAAGATCGCATGCACCAAGGCGCGACCGGTCCGACCGTTGCCATCCACGAAGGGGTGGATCGTCTCGAACTGCGCGTGCGCCACGGACAGCTGGACCAAGACAGGAAGGTCTTCCCTCTTCATGAAGCGCAGCAGGTCGCTCATGGCAGCCCGGACGATCTCGGGCTGCGGTGCGACGTACGACGCACCGCGTGGGCTGATGTTGCTGGTGCCAACCCAGACCAACCTGTCCCGGTAGCGCCCGGCGTGCTCCTCCCAGCCCGCTTGCCGAGATATGAGCTCGGCGTGCATCGTCAAGATCGCTTGTTCGTCGAGTGCATCTGCCAGGACGAGGGCTGCTTCCATCGCCCGCACGTTGGCGGCAACCACCTTCGCGTTGTCGCTCTTGGATTCGCCGATCTCGGCAAGCGCCAGCTGACGTGCGCCAACGGTGAGGTTCTCGATCTGCGACGACGAGGCTGACTCAGTGCGCATCAGGATCGAGCTCATCGGACCCAGAGCTGGATTGTCCGCTCCGAGCACGGCCCGCGTGTACGAGTCGAACCGCGCCAGCGCCGATGAGGCCTCCTCGACGTCGGCAGCGAGGTCGGAGGGCAGGGTAGGGCTGTAGTCAGCGATGGTCGCCGGAACGGTCGACTGGTAGGGCCCGGAGCCAGCGGCCACTCGAGCCCGGCTCGTCATCCCGTCGGGCTCTGCTGCCCACTCGTGGTCGTCGAGCTCAACCGGGTCGATGAGCAAGTCGGACGCCATCGGATCCGTGATCACCGAATCAGCGTACTATCAGTTATCCAAAAACTGTTAGTGAACGCTGGGGTGCCCGCTGGGACCATGAGGCCAGGCACACCTGATGCAGGCCCCACGGCCAAGTGGAGGGGGATCGTCGAACAGATGATTTACAAGGACAACCATGTTCAATGAGTGGAGGTGATGGGACTCGAACCCACGACTTCCTGCTTGCAAAGCAGGTGCTCTAGCCAGCTGAGCTACACCCCCGTGGTGCGCTGCAGTTTACGGCAGGGGCATCCGGTCGACACCAGCGAGGGCTAGTAGGCCGACCGCTCAGTAGAAGATCGACTTGTTCAGGATCTGCGCGCCGAAGAGCAGGGCACGGTCGGTTGCATTGAGACGGGCGAAGTCGGCGGCGTCCGACCAGAGCCTGCGGATCGTCGCGACCATCTCCGTGACCAGCTCTTCCGCATCGACGCGGTCGAGGTGGTAGAGACTGCTCGCATCTACCAGCGCCGAGAGCCTCGCCCGCTTGTCGTTGCCGGTGACATCGAAGGCCATCGCCTGGGTCGCTTCGCCGCCGGAGCGTGTCTGCGGGCAGATGTCGAACGCGGGGCTGAGCGTGAGCATCTCAGCATGGCCGTCCCAGAAGGCTGCGTGGTTGCGGGCATGATCGTCGGTGTTGCCGACACAGATGTTGAAAGCGATGCGAGCGAAGAGCTCACGAAGCGTTGGGTTGGGTTTGGTGAACCTCGTGCGGATGTCGTGAGCGAGAGCCGTGTAGGTCGCGTACCGCCCTGAGAGCTGTGCGTCGAGACCCTGGAGAGTGAGAGCCGACATCACCATGGACCGCTGGTTTGGTGCGGGCCGGTCGAACCGATCGACGAGCAGGACGTCACTGTTGCCGCAGCGCTGCACCTCGACCGAGGCGGCTTCGATACCGACCTGGCTGGCAAGCCACATGGCGGCGCCCTCGGCGCCCACTACGGGGTACGGATCGGAGCGCCTCGCGAACTTCGCGATCTGGGCCCGGCCGTCCTCGCTGCGCAGGAGAACCTTCGGTCGTGCCCCTCCGATAGAGGAAGCGTGCAGCAGAGCTTGCGCGAGGGTCGGGTCGATCGGAAGCCCCTCGTCTACCCGCATCGCTGCTTCCTGCAGGTCCTCTAGGGCGGCCTGCTGCGTGGAGCGGGCCACGTAGGCGTCCGAGCTGCCTTGGAAGTCGAGGGCACCGAAGCGATCCGAGCCCGACTCGAGCAAGAACCCGAGCGGGCCGAGGTCGTCATAGAGGGCGTCCTCGTCCATTGTTGAGGCGAGGCGATCGAGGATGACTCGCTGACCCCAAGAATCGGGTCCGGCATCGGCGATGCACCCGGCGATCCTGAGGCCGTGATCGGGAGGCAAGACTCCCCTCCGCAGAGGGAGCTCTGGGAGGTAGAGCGGAACGGCGTCGTCGCGGTCCAGGTAGCTGGCGCCGTACTGGAACACGACGATCTCGTCGAGTGCGTTCAGGCGCCCTGCCACCACCGGTTGGGTGGCCTCCGGCAGCCAGACCCACACGAAGGCCTCAGTTGGGCGCTCAGAAGTCATCCGATCCCTCCGAGGGAAGCGTGGTCACTCGAGACGGCAGCAGTGCCAGCTGGTCGGTGAGGCGCTCTCGAAGAGCTGGCAACTGCGCAGGTTCGGTGCCGAAGAGAGCCACTCCTACGAGCCCGGCCACTTCGAAGTAGGTACCTATGGCCACGGTGGGATCGCCGCGCTCAACCCTCCGAAGGGTCTTGGTGTCGATGCCGGCGCGCTCGGCGAGATCGGTAGCCGTCCGGCGTCGGCGCCTGCGGGCGGCAGCGATCTGAAGGCCCAGAACCTGCGCGGCGTCGATCGTTTGCGGTAGGTAGCTGTACGTCCGACGACTCATAGTGAACCAATCATATATGCCCGATAGCATCTCTAATCGGGACTATATCCCCTGAATGAGAGGCTAGAGCCGAACCACGAGGGCCGACAGGCAGGCGGCAGCGATGAGCCGGCGTCTTTGAGGATCGCCTGCCGGTCAGTTGCGGGGGATGGAGGGGAACTCCTTGGCGGGGCAGGTGTCCATCACCACGTCGAGGCCGGCTTCGGCGGCACGAGCTGCGGCCGCCTCGTCGATCACGCCCATCTGTAGCCACACGGCCTTGGCCCCAACGGCGATCGCCTGGTCCACGGCCTCGCCGGCCAGCTCCGAGCGCCGGAACACGTCCACCACGTCGATGGGCTCCTCGATGGATGCGAGGTCGGGCAGCACCTTCTCGCCGTGGATCTCGCCCGAGGCGTTGGGGTTCACCGGGATCATCCGGTAGCCCTCGTCCTTGAGCATCGCTGCGATGTGGTTGCTGGTGCGCCACGGGTCGGGCGAGCACCCCACCACCGCCCAGGTGTGGCTCTCCTGGCGGAGCTTGCGGATGACCTCCGGGTCGTTGCGGTGCATGCCTCCTGTCTACCGCCAACCGGCGCGAGAAGACGTCTGGGCCACCCCGGAGGCTCCGGAAAACGAGGCGGGCGCCCGGTCCGGCGCTCGGCCGATCCGGGCGCCCGCAAACAACGAGCGGTATGGGGCCGACGGTCAGCCGGACGAGGGTTTGCTCAGAGAGCTCTTGACCTCCAGCAGCTTGTCGCGCAGGTCGTGCTGGTCGTGGCTCAGGTCGTCGATCCAGAGGTCGATGGCCTGGGTGAGAGTGGCGGTGCGGTCGCCCGCCATGACGGCGGTGGCCTCAGCGGTGTCGGCAGCCAGCGCCGGTGCGTCGGCCTCCTTGAGCTCCACCATGGCGGTGGTCTTGCGCTTCGAGAACCCGATGGCGATGAGCAGGATCACCAGGGACACACCTGCCACCACGAAGCGCCAGCCGCTGTTCTGCAGGGCGATGATGGCCGGCAGCACCAGCAGCGCCACCAGGTTCATCACCTTGATGAGCGGGTTCAGGGCGGGGCCGGCGGTGTCCTTGAAGG
>CAYNQN010000019.1:0-18152 GCA_964399375.1 uncultured Rhabdothermincola sp.
CGCTTCGACATCGTCTGGAAGTTGGTGAGCATGCCGCCCAGCCAGCGCTCGTTCACGTACGGCATGCCGCAGCGCTCGGCGTAGGAGCGGACCGGGTCCTGGGCCTGCTTCTTGGTGCCCACGAAGAGCACCGTCCCGCCACCTGCCACCAGGTCGCGGACGAAGGTGTACGCCGACTCCACCCGGGAGAGGGTCTGCGTGAGGTCGATGATGTAGATGCCGTTGCGCTCTCCATAGATGAAGCGCTTCATCTTGGGGTTCCAACGGCGCGTCTGGTGGCCGAAGTGGACTCCGGCCTCCAGCAGCTGTCGCATGGTCACGACAGGTGCCATGAGTTGCTCCTTCCCATCGGTTGGCTGCACACCACCGCCTGGCGCCGGGGCGGCGACCGTGGGAGGGCGGAGGTGGTTCGGATCGGGGCCGCGGACGCCGCGACGAGCGGGCAGGCCGATGGGCCAAGCCGTGCGGGAGTCTACGAGATCCCCGGCGCCGGGCCAAAGCCCGCGGGGCGGGGCAGGTCAGGGCAGGCCAGTTCAGGGCAGGCCAGTTCAGGGCAGGCCGTTGCCGGTCGCCAGGCCGGCCACCCTCCACATCCCGTAGGCGTCTGCGGCAGCGGATATGGCCTCCCCGGCCAGGGCGTCGGCCACGGCGGAGGCCAGCGAGGCGCAGGTGGGCGGCTGCCCGGCGATGGCCAGGGCGATCTCGCGGGTCGCCTCCGGCGAGCCCGGCAGCTCGGAGTGCGCCGAGGGGCCCACCACGGGCACCACCACGTGTGCCTCGCCCTGCACCACCGTTCGGGGGACGGGGACCACCAGGTCGCCGCGGGCGGCCACCGACACGAAGCGGACTTCCCGGGGGGTGCCGTCGCCCGACGGGGCCGACACGTCCACGCCGTGGAGCTCTGCGACCACGTCGGAGGTCTCCGCGAGCTGCCGGATGGCCGGCTGGGCGGGGTCGAAGCCTGCGAGCGGTGCCACCTGCGTCTCCAGGGTCCCGCCGGGCGGGCCCATCACCCGCAGCGCCGACGCCGCCGTGGCCAGGTCGGAGCCCGCGTGCGGTGTTCCCAGGGTCACCACGGTCGCCAGCTCGGCGGGAACCTGGTGGTCGCCCGCCAGGGCCAGCCTGGTCACCAGCCCTCCCTGGGAGTGGGCGATCACGTCGAGCGCCACTCCGGGGTTGGCGGCAGCCACCTGCACCAGGAGCTGCGCGAGCCGGGCGCCGGCGGCGCGCAGGTCGGCCATCGTGTCGGGAACCTCGTAGGGCGAGCTGCGCACGCCTGCGAACGAGGACCCGTCGCTGTCGTCGGGCACCCGCCCGCCGGCGTACGAGAAGCGCAGCACGTCGCCCCGGGCATACCCGAGGGCCCCCACGTCCACGTCGTCCACCGAGGCGCTGGTGCTGGTGGAGCCCAGGCCTGCCACCAGCACCGCCACTCGGCGGTTGCGGGGGAGGGGAGCGGGGGCTCCGGCCGGCGTGCACGAGCCGCGAGTGGCGCGCCAGCGCTCCAGGGCCGCAGCGATGGCCGTCAGGTGCGTGAGCGGGTCGAGCTGGGTCCTGTAGTGCGAGAGCACCGCCATGGCCTCTTCAGCCCTCTCGACGGTGGCGGCTGTAGCGGCCGTCGCGCCGTCGGCTGCGAGATCCAGCGTCGCCCGCACCAGCTCCAGCAGGGCCCAGCGCTCGGCGGCCCGCAGCTCCGCCAGGCCCTCGCCGGCGCCGGGGACCAGGCGGGGCCGCTCAGGGGTGCTGCCCGCGAGCACCAGGGCGGGGTCGAGGTAGGTGCCGTCTGTGTCGCGCACCCCGAAGTGGAGCCTCGTGCCGGTGGTGCCGAGCTGCGTGCCCTGGGCGAGCCGCCGGCCCACCTCCACCTCCACCGTGGCCAGGTACGAGTAGCTGGTCCGCAGCCCGTCGTCGTGCAGGAGCGTCACGTGCAGGGTCGAGGCAACCTGCCCGGCGAACAGCACCTCCCCGCTAGCGGCGGCCAGCACCGGCGATCCCGCAGCGGTGGCGTACTCCCAGCCCCGGTTGCCGGCGCCGTAGGGGTCGGGATCGGGAGCCCGGTAGGGGTCGACCACCACGCCCTCCACCGGCGCCTCGTAGCGAGCCCCGGCCCGTGCGGGCTCGCTCGGGAGACCGGCCACGCCACCGCAGAGCACGAGCATCGCCAGGATCACCTGGACGCATCGCCGGCGCCGGGGCCGGGCACGCGGGCGCGCCCGGCCACCGGGGCGAAGGTGAGCAGGGACAAGCAACTGGACGGCACGACGCACGCGACGGCTCCACCGGGTCTAGAGGTGTTCGGTGGGACAGGTGCGCCGCTACCGGCGCTGGACGGGCTGGGCCGTCTGTCAGGCGAGCTCGCGCTCGCCGGCCGCGATCCGGGATCGCAGCTGGAGGACCGAGCGGGTGTGGATCTGGCACACCCGGCTCTCGGTCACGCCGATGACCTCGCCGATCTCGGCCATGGTGAGGCCCTCGTAGTAGTAGAGGGTGAGCACGATCCTCTCCCGCTCGCCCATGCCGCCGATGGCCTCGGCGAGCAGCCGGCGCATCTCGGTGTCCTCGAAGGCCTGCACCGGCCCGTCGCCCCCGTCGGCGATGGTGTCGCCCAGGGTCACGCCGCCCTCCCCGCGCTCCGAGCCGGCCGAGAGCATCTCGTCGAGGGCGACGATCCCGCGGAAGGAGATCTGCGAGAGGTCCTCGGCGAGCTGCTCCTCGGTGATGCCCATCGACGTCGCGAGCTCGGCCTCGGTGGGCGAGCGGTGAAGCTCGGCCTCGAGCGTGGCGTAGGCCTCCTCCAGGGCGCGGGCCTTGGCCCGCACCGAGCGGGGCACCCAATCGGTGCCCCGGAGCTCGTCGAGGATGGCCCCCTTGATCCGGGTCATGGCGTAGGTCTCGAACTTGAGGCCCCTGTCGGGCTCGAAGCGCTCGATGGCCTCGATGAGGCCGAAGATCCCGTAGCCCGCGAGGTCGGAGCGGTCGATGGTGTTGGGCAGGCCCACCGAGACCCTCCCTGCCACGTACTTCACGAGCGAGGAGTAGTGCAGGATGAGCCGGTCGCGGGCCTCGCGGGAGGGGTTCGACCGGTAGTCGTCCCAGAGCTGCGCCACCCCGCCCGGCCGCTCGCCGAGCAGTGCCAGCTCCGGCCGGGGGCCCTCGCCCCGGTCGGGCTGCCCGCCGGGCTCGGTCGGCGCACGGCCCCCACCCGCCGCCCCGAGGCCCGCGCTCGCGTCAGGCTCGGGGATGTGTCGCATCGACGACGCCACGGAGGCGCTCCTTGCTCACGTGCGTGTAGTGCTGCGTCGTGGTGAGGGCCGAGTGGCCCAGCAGCTCCTGGACCGCTCGAAGGTCTGCCCCACCGTCGAGCAGGTGGGTGGCGAACGTGTGCCGCAGGGCGTGGGGGTGGGTGGGCTCGGCAGCCCGGCGGTCGATGATGCGGCGCACGTCCCTCGGCCCGAGGCGACGGCCTCGCATGTTGAGGAACACGGCGTCGGGCGGGGTCTCCGGGCCCACGAGCTGCTCGCGCGCGTCCTGCACCCACGCCTCCAGGGCTGCCACAGCGGGGGCGCTGAGCGGCACTTGGCGCTGCTTTGCTCCCTTGCCCCACACCCTCACCGTCGCCGAGGCTAGGTCGAGGTCGCCCGGCCGCAGCCCGCACAGCTCCGAGACGCGCAGGCCGCTGCCGTAGAGCAGCTCCACCACCGCCTCGTCGCGGCTGACCACGGCGGGATCCGCCGCCTTGGCGGGCTCGGGTGGCCGTTCGAGCAGGGCGTCCAGCTCGTCGGCGCGCAGCACCCTGGGCAGCCGGCCCTTCGAGGCCGGCGCCGAGAGGCCCACGGCCGGATCCCGCTCGACGACCCCGGTGCGCCGCAACCAGTCGAAATAGCGGCGCAGGGCAGAGATCTTCCGCACCACGCTCTTGCGGGCGTAGCCCCTGGACGAGAGGTAGGCGACGTAGCGCCGAAGCACCTTTCGCTCCACCCCTGCGGGGCCCTCCAGGCCCAGGCGCTCCACCCACGTACGGAAGCCATCCAGGTCGGATCTGTAGGCCCGGACGGTTGCGGGGGCGGCTGCCGTGAGAGAGGCGGCGAAGGCGTCGAAGCGCCACGGGTTGGTGCCACCGGTCACGGCACTACACCGTACCTGCCGCCCGCTCAGTGTGGTCGTACCCGCACTCATAGTCGCCGACCTGGCCCCGACCCCCCGCTCCGGCGGACGGCGGCCGCCATCCCGAGGCCCACACGCTCGTACCAGCCGCCCCGGAGCGCCACCCAGCCCTGCTCCTCCAGCTGGTCGAGGATGCCGGCGAGCTCGGCCAGGGTCCCGCCGGTGCGCACCATGAGCTGCTCGGTGGTGACGGCCTGCCATGCCATGGCATCCAGGACCCTGCGGCCCTCGGGCCCGGGGAGCGGCCTGGCCGCCACCGCCCTCGACTGGGCGGCGGAGTCGAGCTGGAGCATCGCCAGCACGTCCTCGGCGCCCCGGCACACGGCGGCTCCGTCGGCAAGCAGGTCGTTGGCCCCCGCCGAGGCCGGAGCCCCCACGGGGCCGGGTACGGCCATCACGGGGCGACCGCGCTTGAGGCCCTCGTGGGCCGTGATCAGCGACCCGCCCTGCGAGTGCGACTCCACCACGACGATCACGTCGGCCAGCGCCGCGATGATCCGGTTGCGGGCGGGGAACTGCCAGGGCTCCACGGTGGTGCCCAGGGGTTGCTCGCTGCAGAGCATCCCCTGGGTGGCGACCGCCTTCCAGAGCCCCGCGTTGCGCCTGGGGTAGACCACGTCGAGCCCGGCACCCACCACCCCCACCGGCGGTGCCGTCGCCGCCTCCAGCGCCCCGTGGTGGGCGCCCCCGTCCACGCCCAGGGCGAGGCCCGAGATCACCGCCACGCCTGCGCTCGCCAGGTCACGACCCAGTGCCTTCGAGGCCTCGTACCCGTAGAGGCTGCAGTCGCGGGTGCCGACGATGGCCACCCTGGCCCGGTCGAGGGCGCCGACGTCGCCCCGCCACGTCAGCATGGCGGGCGGGTTGGGGTCGTCCACGAAGCACTCCGGGTACCCGGGGGTGCTCCGGCCGGCCACCCGCACGCCGGCAGCCCGGTGCTGGGCCCACAGGGCTCCCACGTCGCGCTGGCCGGCCTCTCGGGCCCAGCGAGCGGCCACGGAGCGGGCGCCCTCGCCCAGGTTCGCCCTGCGGGGCCCCAGGTGCGACCCGCCCGAGAGGACGGCTTCCCACGCTGCGCGCGCCGAGCACTCGTCGGTGAGCGCCCGGAGGCGCACCGGGGTCATCTCGGGGAGCTTGGCGAGCGCCAGCAGCCAGGCCTCGTCGGGCGGGCCCTGCTCCTCCGCGGGTTCCGGTGCCTCGCCCGGCTCCGGAGAGCACGGGCCGTCGGCGGGCTCAGCGCCTTGCCGCGGCCCGCTCATCCCGCAAGCCTCTGCGACACGAAGGCGGGCTCGCAGCGCAGCGCCATCGCCGCGCTCACACCCTCGGCCGAGAGCTCGCCCTCGGTACCCTCGAGGTCGGCGAGGGTCAGGGCCACCCGGCGGACCCTCAGCAGGCCCCGACCGGTGAGCCTGCCCCGCCGCAGCTCGCGCTCCAGACGGGAGCTGGCAGCGGCCGACAGCGGTGCGTGCGCCTCCAGGCCGGCCTGGTCGAGCAGTGCGTTGCACGCGACGCCTCGCTCGGCGGCCATCTCCCGGGCCTGGGCCACCCGTGCGGCCACCACGGCCGACGACTCGCCGGGAGCCGTGCCGAGCAGGTCGGCGGCGTCGGGCCGCAGCACGTCGATGCGCAGGTCGAGCCGGTCCAGCAGGGGAGCCGAGAGCCGCCGGCAGTAGCGAGCGAGTGCCAGGTCGGAGCAGCGGCAGCTCCCGGGAGAGGACCGCATGCCGCACGGGCAGGGGTTCATGGCCGCCACCAGCAAGAACCGCGCCGGAAGCGTGGCGCGCACGTCTGCCCGGGCAAGGTGCACGGCGCCCTCCTCCAGGGGTTGGCGCAGGGCGTCGAGCACCGAGGTGGAGAACTCCCCCAGCTCATCCAAAAAGAGGACACCGCCATGGGCCCTCGAGGCCTCGCCCGGGCTCAGCCTGCGTGACCCGCCACCTATCAGTGCCGCCATCGACGAGCCGTGGTGCGGTGCTCGCCAGGGCGGGCGGCGCACCAGCCCGTCACCGGGGCGGAGCACCCCGGCGGCCGACCGCACCCGAGTGGCCTCCAGGGCCTGGGCGGGGTTGAGGTCGGGGAGCAGGCCCAGCAGCCGGCGGGCCAGCATCGTCTTGCCTGCCCCCGGTGGGCCCACGAGCAGCAGGTGATGCCCACCGGCAGCGGCCACCTCCAGCGCCCGCCGGGCCAGGGGCTGCCCTCGCACCTCGGCCAGGTCCTCGGTGGTCTGGGGAGCCCCGTCGGGCGGCGGCGGCGGCAGGTCGGGCCAGGGATGGTCTCCCAGCAGGCAATCCACCAGCTGGCCAAGGCTGGCTGCGCTGCGCACCCTCTCCCTGTCGACGAGGGCGGCCTCCCAGGCGCTCTGGGCAGGCACCACCACGCGGGGCTCCGAGATGGCCTCCACCAGCGACAGGGCGCCGGTGACGGGACGGATCGAGCCGTCGAGGCCCAGCTCGCCCAGGAAGGCGGTGCCCTCCACCGCCGACGGCGGCAGGTGCTCGTTGGCCACCAGCAGGGCCATGGCGATGGCCAGGTCGAGCCCGGCACCCACCTTCCGCACGCCCACGGGGGCGAGGTTCACGGTGTAGCGACGGTGCTCCCACGGGAGCCCGCTCGACTCCACGGCGGCGCGCACCCGGTCGCGCGCCTCGCGGCAGGCGACGTCGGGCTGGCCTACGACGGTGAAGCCGGGCAGGCCGCTTGCTGCGTGGACCTCCACGTCCACGGGGTGGCCGTCGACCCCGAGGAGCACGGCAGACGAGACGGTTGCGGGCATGGGTCCTCCGATGCGATTGATGGGAGGACAGCCCTGACACCGGCCGTCGAAGCGGAGGTCCCTTCGCCTACATCGAGCACCGTCATGGATACCGGAGCCAGACTCGTGGACCTGAGTGTGCGCACCTTACCGTCCGTGAGGGGTCGGCGAAAGGCCTGGTGCGAAGAAAGCCCGGTGCGAAGGAAGCCCGGCGCGAAGGAAGCCCGGCGCGAAGGAAGCTCAGAGCACCTCGCGCTCGTAGCGCACCACGGCCTCGATGTCGGCGTCGTCGAGGCGATCGCCGAAGCTGGGCATGCCCCCGCCGCCTCCCTCGGTCACGATGCGCACGTGCTCGTCGTAGGTGAGCCGCGCCGCCACCACCCCGGCGAGCTTGGGCCCTGCCCCGCTGCCCCCGCCGCTGCGACCGTGGCACTGGGCGCAGCGCGAGTCGTAGACCTCCTGGCCCCGCGCCAGCACCGGGTCGTCGGGGGTGGGGAGGCTGGGGCTGGAGCATGCGACGATCAGCGCCCCAGCCAGTGCGGAGGCCGCCGCCACCGCACCCAGTGCTCTCGTCCTCATGGTCGGGCACCATACTGGGGACGTGGGCTTCAATCCCTTCCGCGAGAGCACCAACTCGCTCGTCGACTACGTAGTGGTGGTGGTGGCGATGGCCGTGGTCATCGGGTTGGTCCTCTGGGCCTTCTTGGGCTGAGGCACCCCGTGGCCGTCCCCGGTGCGGTGATCAGAACGCGTTCTCGATCACCTCGATGCGCCCGTCGAGCACGCCTGCCACGTCGAAGCGCAGCCGTGGCGCCCTCACCGGCTCGGCCGCCAGGTAGCTGAGCGCCAGGCGCCGGAGCCTCTGGCGCTTGGAGTGGGTGACCGCCTCGGCGGGCGTGCCGAAGCGCGTGGTCGAGCGGGTCTTCACCTCGCAGAACACCACGACGTCGCCCCGGCGGGCCACGATGTCGATCTCGCCCTCGCGGCAGCGCCAGTTGCGTGACAGCAGCTCGTAGCCCCGCTGCTGGTACCACGCCGCCGCCATGTCCTCGCCCGCCACACCCAGGGCGATGCGGGCACTGGTCGCGCTTCGCTGCGACCCTGGAGGAGTGCGGTTCGCGCTTCGCTGCGACCCGGAAGAAGAGCTGGTCGCGCTTCGCTGCGACCCGGAAGAAGCGCTAGTCGCGCTTCTCTTTGATCTTGGCGGCTTTCCCGACGCGGTCACGCAGGTAGTACAGCTTGGCGCGGCGCACATCGCCACGCGTGACCACCTCGATCTTCGCGATCACCGGCGAGTGGACGGGGAAGGTGCGCTCCACACCCACGCCGAAGCTCACCTTGCGCACCGTGAAGGTCTCGCGGGCTCCCTCGCCCTGGCGGCGGATCACCGCCCCCTGGAACACCTGGACCCGCTCTCGGCTGCCCTCGACCACACGCACGTGCACCTTGAGCGTGTCGCCCGGCGCGAAGTCGGGCACGTCGTCGCGCAGGCTGCGCATGTCGACAGGATCGGTGGCTTTCATAAGGAGTCGGAGGATAGGCCAGCCGCCCAGCGGCCACAAAGCCGGGGAGAACCCGGACGGTGGCCCGACCCCTCCGGCCGGCCCGTGAGCGCCCCCGCTCCCCGCGGAAAGGCCCGGAAAGATGTTGTCAGCTGGGCTCTTCGAGCTCGTCGAGCATCTGCTGCTCCTCACCGGTGAGCCCCCCCCGGGCGGCGATGAGGTCGGGCCGTTGCTCCAGGGTCCTGCGCAGCGACATGGCCCTGCGCCACCTGGCTACGGCGGCGTGGTCTCCCGAGCGCAGCACGCCGGGCACCTCCCAGCCTCGAAGCTCGGCCGGCCTCGTGTACTGGGGGTGCTCCAGCAGGCCGTCCACGAACGACTCGGAGACGGCCGAGGCCTCGTTGCCGAGCACCCCCGGGATGAGCCTGGCCACCGCCTCCAGCACCACCAGGGCTGCCACCTCGCCACCGGCCAGCACGTAGTCGCCGATCGAGAGCTCCCCGTCCACCAGGTGCGCCCTGATCCTCTCGTCCACTCCCTCGTAGCGGCCGCAGAGCAGCGTGAAGCCCTCCAGCTCGGAGAGCTCCTGGGCCACGGCCTGGTCGAAGCGCCTCCCGCCGGGGTCGAGCAGGAAGATGGGCCGCGGCGGGTCCACCGCCTCGACCGTGGCGAAGACGGGCTCGGCCATGAGCACCATCCCCGCACCGCCGCCGAAGGGGGTGTCGTCCACCGAGCGGTGGGGGTCGGTGGTCACCGCCCGGAGGTCGTGCGCCCTCACCTCCAAGAGCTCGCGGTGCTGGGCCCTCCCGAGGATCGCCCCGGCCACGAAGCCCTCAACGAGGTCGGGGAAGATCGTGATGACGTCGACGCGCACTCAGGCCACCAGTGCTCAGTCCAGCAGGCCCGCGGGAGGGTCGATGGCCAGGCGCCTGGGCCGCTCCACCCAACCGGTCACGAAGGTGAGGGGCACCAGCGCGCCGGTGCTCAGCACGAGCAGGTCGCTGGCGGGGTTCTGCAGCACCGACTCCACCACCCCCACCGGAGCCCCCGAGGTGTCGATCACCTCGGCTCCGACGAGCTCGTGCACCCAGAGGGCGTCGGGGTCGTCGGCGTCGTCCAGCGGCTCGGCCATGAGCACCGAACCTCGCAGGGCCTCGGCCCCGGGGCGGTCGGTCACGCCCTCGAAAGCCACGATCCAGCGCTCCTGGTGCTTCCTCGAGGTGACCACGGTGAGGGTGCGGTCACCGGCTTCCAGCTCCGCCCCGGGAGCCAGGCGCGACTCCTCGGTGGTGGTGAGCTTGACGGTGACCTGGCCCTGCAGGCCGTGGGCTCGCCCTATCCAGCCGACCTCGAGGAGGCCAACCATCTAGAGACAGCCCACCGTCCGGCGAGAGGAGGGCATCTAGTCGACGAACTCCACGTTGACCTCGATGTTGTCGCGCACCGCTGCGGCGCGCACGACGGTGCGGATCGACTGGGCCACCCGTCCCCGCTTGCCGATCACCCGGCCCATGTCGCCGGGGGCGACGAACACGTTGAGGGTCGTGCGGCCGCCCGCTTCCTCGGTCTCGATGCGCACCGAGTCGGGGTCGTCGACCAGGGAGCGGACGAGGTGCTCCAGCACGGTGGAGGCCGTGGCCCCTTCCACCCGGTTGGGGTCGAAGTCGTCGGCGTCGTCGTCGTATGCGTCGGAGTCGATCTCGTTGCTCATGCGTCACCCTCTGATGTGCCCTCTGCCTGGGCGGCCGGTTCTGCTTCCTGCTCTGCGCTGTCCTCGGCCTCTGCGGTGTCGTTCGCTGCAGGCTCGGCGGCTTCGGCGGTCTCGGTCTCGGTCTCGGTCTCTTCGCTGGGTCCGGCCTCTTCGGTGGCCTCGGCCGCGGCTTGCGTCTCCGCCTCGGCCTCTGCCTCGATCTGCGGAGCGGCGGGCTCGTCGATCACGGCCGTGGCGGTGGCGGTCGTCCCTGCTGCGGCAGCCGCCGGAGCGGCGGCGCGAGCCGGGGCACCTCCCTTGAACTCACCCCAGGTGCCGGTGATCTCCAGCAGCTTGCGAACCGTCTCGGTGGGCTGGGCGCCCTTGCGCAACCAGACCAGGGCCTTGTCGCTCTCGATGTTGACCACCGAGGGCTCCTGACGGGGGTCGTAGTTGCCCACGATCTCTATGAACCTGCCGTCGCGGGGGGAGCGGCTGTCGGCCGCGACGATCCGGTAGGTGGGTTGCTTCTTCTTGCCCATCCGCATGAGGCGGAGCTTTACCACGACACCATCTCTCTCTCGGGCCCCGCGGGGCTCTCTCTCGGGCCGTCGGCCCATGTGCTGTCCGCCCGGTTGGCGGCCAAACATCGTGACCTGGTGAAGCCCCGGGATCAAGCCCGGTCGCCCAGGGCCTGCCTGGCCAGGGTGCCTCGCTAGCGGCCCAGGCCTCCGCCGGGCAGGCCACCGAGGCCCCCGCCTCGCTGGAGGTCCTCCAGCGAGGGCATGCCGGAGGGGTCGAGATCGGGCAGGGTGAGCGGCGGTGTGGTGCGCTTCGAGCCGCCCTTGGGCGTCACGCGGCCCCCGCTGCCCTTGCCCTGCTTGCGGCCGCCCTTGCGTGCCTTGCGCATGCGCTTGCCGCCCAGCCCGCCCATGCGCTTCATCATCTTCGAGACGTCCTTGAACTGCCGGATCAGCTCGCTCACCTGGGAGGGCTGGGTGCCCGAGCCCTGGGCGATGCGCGTCCGGCGCGAGCCGTCCACCAGGTCCACGTCTGCCCGCTCGGCGGGCGTCATCGACTGGATGATGGCTTCGATGCGCGCCACCTGGCGGTCGTCGATCTGGGCGTTCCGGGCCTCGGCGGGGATCCCCGGCATCATCCCCAGCAGGCCCGACAGGGGGCCCATCTTCTTGATCTGCTGCATCTGCTCGAGGAAGTCGTCGAGGGTGAACTGGCCCTCCAGCAGCTTGGCGGCGGCGGCCTCTGCCTCGTTGGCCTCGTACACCTCCTCGGCCTTCTCGATGAGGCTGAGGACGTCGCCCATCCCCAGGATCCGCCCGGCGAGCCGGTCGGGGTGGAAGAGGTCGAAGTCGTCCACCTTCTCGCCGGTGGAGGCGAAGGCGATGGGCCTGCCCACCACCTCCTTCACCGACAGGGCAGCACCACCCCTGGCGTCGCCGTCGAGCTTCGTGAGGATCACGCCGTCGAGCTCGAGGGTCTCGTGGAAGGCCTGGGCGGTCCCCACGGCGTCCTGGCCGGTCATCGCGTCGATCACCAGGAACGTGTACTGGGGATCGACCGCCTCGGAGATGCGCCGCACCTGGTCCATCAGCTCGGCGTCGATGGCGAGGCGACCGGCGGTGTCCACGATCACCACGTCACGACCGGTGCGGCGTGCCTCTCCCACCGAGCGCGAGGCCAGCTCCACGGGGTCGCCGGGCTCGCTGAACACCGGCACCTCGATCTGGCGGCCGAGGGTTCGCAGCTGCTCCACCGCTGCAGGGCGCTGGAGGTCGGCACCCACCAGCATCGGATGGCGTCCCTGGGCCTTGAACCAGCGCGCCAGCTTCGCCGAGTTGGTGGTCTTCCCCGAACCCTGGAGGCCGGCCATCAGCACGACCGTGGGAGGCCTGGAGCTGTACGACACCCGGAAGGCCTCGCCGCCGAGGGTGGCGGTGAGCTCCTCGTTGACGATCTTGATGACCTGCTGGGCAGGGCTCAGGGCGGCGCTCAGCTCCGCCCCGGCACAGCGCTCGCGCACCCGGGCCACGAAGCCCTTGACCACGTCGATGTTGACGTCGGCCTCGAGCAGGGCCAGGCGGATCTCCCGCAGGACCTCGTCGAGGTCGGCGTCGCTCAGGCGCCCCCGGCCCCGGAGCCGCTTGAAGATGCCGTCGAAACGTTCAGTCAGGGCGTCGAACATGAGGGACCGATGCTACCGATCCCCGGGAGGCGAACGACCAGCCGGCCGGCAGCCGGCCACAGCGGCCCTCGCCGGCGGGCGCCCGACGCCCTCGTGTCAGGGGAGGAGCGCGTCGACGAACTCGTCGGCGTCGAACGGCACCAGGTCCTCGGCGCTCTCGCCCACGCCCACGAGCTTCACGGGAAGGCCCAGGTCGGACTGGATGGCGACCACGATGCCCCCCTTCGCCGAGCCGTCGAGCTTCGTGAGCACCACACCTGTCACCTCGGTGGCCTCGGCGAACTGCCTTGCCTGGGTGAGGCCGTTCTGGCCCGTGGTCGCGTCGATCACCAGCAGCACCTCGGTGACCGTTCCGGCTCCCTTGCCGGCCACCCGGCGCACCTTGGCCAGCTCCTCCATGAGGTTCACCTTGGTGTGCAGGCGCCCAGCGGTGTCGGCCAGCACCAGGTCGGCCCCCCTGGCGGCAGCGGCCTCGACGGCGTCGAACACCACAGCGCTGGGGTCGGCGCCCTCGTCGCCCTTCACCAGGTCGGCGCCCACCCGCTCGGCCCAGATCTCCAGTTGCTCGGTTGCCGCGGCCCGGAAGGTGTCGCCCGCGGCCATCACCACCTTGCGGCCCTCGCCCACCTCGTGCTGGCCCACCTTGCCGATGGTCGTCGTCTTGCCCACGCCGTTGACGCCCACGAAGAGCCACACCGACGGTGGCTCTCCGGCCGTCGAGAGGCTGCGGTCGGCGCCGCCCAGGTCGGTCTTGAGCGTGTCCCTGAGCGCAGCGAGGAGCTGGTCGCCGTCGACGAGCTTCTCTTCGGCGACACGGGCCCTGAGCCTCGACATCAGGTCGGTGGTGGCCGCCACGCCCACGTCTGCGCGGATGAGCGCCTCCTCCAGCTCCTCCCAGGCTCCTTCGTCGATCTTCGCTCGGCCTGCGAGCGCACCCATGTAGCCGGCCAGGGCGCTGCGAGCCTTGCCGAGCCTCTCGCGCAGCCGGGGGGCCGGCTTGGGAGCCTCGAGCACCGAAGGGCCCGAGGCGGGCTCGGCGTGTGCCTCCTCGATCGGTGGCCCGACGTCCCCGACGGCAGGCGCAGCCTCCTCGACCGCCGGTTCAGCGCTCTTGACGGCCGGCCCAGCCCCCTTGGCGGCAGGCGTAGTGGGCGGGGGCTCCAGCAGCTCTCCGCGCCTGCGCCGGGTGGCGACGAGGGCGACCGCCCCCACCACGAGCACGGCGACGACGATCGCTACGAGAAGTATCTCCATGGAGCGCGCAGCCTAGTGGCGCCCTGCGACAGCCCGATCAGGGTCGGCTCACGGCGCGAGCAGCCTGAGCCGACCCCGATGGCTGCCACCCGGGACCCGAACGAGGGCGACGCTGCCCTCACCCGGTGGACCCGAGTGTCACCTCCACCTCGTGCGTCTGGCCGTCACGTGCGTACACCAGGGTGATCCTCTCGCCGGGCCGGTAGCTACCGATCTTGCCCGAGAGCTCGGTCATCGTCTGGATCTGGTCGCCGTCCACCGAGACGATCACGTCGCCTGCACGCAGCCCGGCGGCCTCTGCACCGCCGCCCGCCTCCACGCTGGCGATCACCACGCCCTGGCCCGAGGCGGTCGCGGGGCCTCCCCGCACACCCAGCTGTGCCCGCTGCACCGCCTGGCCCCTGGCGAGCTGGTCGGCAACCCGTTCTGCCACGCCGATCGGGATGGCGAAGCCGATGCCGCTGTTCTCACCCGAGCGGCTGAAGATCGAGGTGTTGATCCCGATCACCTCACCCGAGCGGTTGGCCAGCACGCCCCCGGAGTTGCCGGGGTTGATGGGGGCGTCGGTCTGGATCATGTTCACGGCCACGCCGGCGTCGTTGGCCACGGGCCGGTCGAGCGCGCTCACGATCCCGGCCGTCACGGTCTGCTCAAGGCCGAACGGGCTGCCCAGGGCCACGGCCATCTGGCCAACCTGCGGAGGCTCCGGGGCCATGCGCACCACCGGGAGGTCGCGCTCGGCGCGGATCTGCACCACGGCCACGTCGGTGCTGGGGTCGGCGCCGAGCACGTCGCCCTCGTAGGTCGACTCGTCGGCCAGCGTTACCCTCACGGTCCTCTGCGAACCCACCACGTGGGCGTTGGTCATGATGAGGCCCGAGGCGTCGTAGATGAAGCCCGAGCCGAGGGCGCTGCCGCTCTGGATCTGCACCACTGCGGGCGCCACGGCAGCCGCCACGTCGGCGACCGGCTCGGAGCCGTCGGCGGGCACCGTGGGTGTGACGCCTGCCGGCAGGTCATCCGTGCCCGTGCCGCCGCCGGTGCCCGAACTGGCGTTGCGGGTCTCCAGCGGAGCCTGGGCCACGTCGTTCTGATCCACCACGCCGCGCAGCGCGAACCCGCTGGCCACGAGCGCTATGGCGGCCAGCACTGCCGCCGCCACCCACCCGGCCCTGCCACGGCGCGCTGGGGGGAGCGGCGACTGCGGCGGGGAGCCGGGGGGCGGGGTGGGCGGCCCCGGAGGAGGTGTTGCTCCTGGGGGAGCGAGCAGCTCCGGGGCTGTGGGCGGCCCTGGGGGGAGGAGAGGCCGCGTGGGGGGTGCTGGAAGGGGAGGTGGTGTCCATATCTCGGTCATCGCTCGGCACGGTAGGAGAGGCGGCCGAAAATCGATGTAAAGAGCTACGGCACCGCCGGAATGGCACCGCTGGGCGTGGGCTCCCAGGCCGGCAGCCACAGGGCGAAGGCGGCGCCGCTGCCCGGCTCCGACACCAGCCGCACCTCGCCGCCGTGGGCCTGGGCCACCTGGCGAACGATCGTGAGGCCAAGGCCGCTGCGCCCGGCCTCGCGGCCCCCTGCGGGATCGCCCCGCCAGAAGCGCTGGAAGACCCGGTCGTGGTCCTCGGCGGCTATGCCCGGCCCCTCGTCGGCCACGGCCATCCACACCCACGGGCCGTCGCGCCCGGCGGCCAGGCGCACCTCCGAGCCCTCGGGGCTCAGCCTCAGGGCGTTCGCCACCAGGTTGGCCAGGGCCTGGCGCAGGGCCAGGTGGTCGCCCAGCACCCACAGCCCCGATCCGGCCGAGCACTCCAGGCGGACGCCACCGGCCCCGGCGGCAGCCTTGAACTCCTCGCAGGCCTCTGCCACCACCACGGCGGCGTCCACCTGCCTGCGCTCCAGCGACAGGGCGCCCTGGCGGGCGTACACCAGCAGGTCGTCCACCAGCCTGGCCATGCGGTCGGTGGAGCGCTGCACCACCTCGGCCGTCCGGCGCAGGTCGGCAGCGCTGGCATCGGGGTCGGCCAGGGTCACCTCGAGGTTGGTCCGGATCACCGCCAGGGGGTTGCGCAGCTCGTGGGAGGCCTCGTGGATGAACTCACGCTGGGCCTCGAAGGCGTTGTCGAGGCGGGTGAGCATGTCGTCGAAGGTGTCGGCCAGGTCCTTCAGCTCGTCGTCGGGGCCGGGCAGGTCGATCCGCCTGCTCAGGTCGGTGGCGGTGATGTCGCGGGCCACACCGGCGATGCGCTCGATGGGGCGCAGCACCAGGCCCGAGACCAGCCAGCCCACCCCGAGGCTGGCCACGAAGAGCACCCCCAGGGCCACCAGCGAGTAGGTGCGCAGCTTGTCGAGCGTGGCCTCGTTCACCACCGACTCGAAGGTCACCAGCTCCTGCACCTGGGTCTGCACGCCCAGGGGGGTGAGCCTCTGCACGTACTGGGTGATGACCGGCTGGTTGGAGAGCTGCCAGGCCAGCACCAGGTAGATGGCCAGCAGCACCACGGCGGCGAGACCGAAGAGGATCAGCGAGTACAGCAGGGCCATGCGGACCCGCACCGAGCCCATCCAGCCGGGCAGCCACGAGGCCCAGCGCACCGAGCGGGGGGCGCTCGTCACGTCCCCTCCCTCCGGCCCTCGCTCCGGATGCCGGCGGCTCGCCCTCCCGCCCCCCGGGGGGCCGGGCTCGGGGGTGCGGCGTCCACCAGGCGGTAGCCGCGGCCCACGACCGTCTCGATCAGCTGGGCCTCCCCGTCCACGGTGAGCTTGCGCCGCAACGTGCCCACGGTGACCCTCACCGTGCTGGTGAACGGGTCTGCGTGCTCGTCCCACACGTGCTCCAGCAGGTGCTCCTGGCTGAGCACCTCACCGGGGTGCACCATGAAGTAGCGCAGCAGCGAGAGCTCCTTGGCGGTGAGGTCGAGCCTTCGCTCACCCCTCGTTGCCTCGTGGCGGGAGTCGTCGAGCACCACGTCGCCCACCTCCAGGCGCGACGACGAGGGCGCTGCGTCACGCCGCAGCAGCGAGCGCACCCGGGCCGCCAGCTCGGGGAAGGCGAAGGGCTTCACCAGGTAGTCGTCGGCGCCGTCGTCGAGGCCGGCGACGCGGTCCTCCAGGGCGTCGCGGGCGGTGAGCATGAGCACCCGGGGCTGGGGATCGAGGTGGGGATCGGAGCGGATCGCCCTGCAGACCGCCCGGCCGTCGGTGTCCGGCATGGTGACGTCGAGGCAGACCAGGTCGTACGGCGTGAACGACAGCTTGTCGAGGGCGTCGCCCCCGTCGTTGGCCACGTCCACGGCGTATCCCTCGCGGCGCAGCCCCCGGGCCACGGCATCGGCCAGGTCGACCTCGTCGTCCACCACCAGCACACGCACGCCGCCGACCGTACCGCTGCCCGCCCCGTCGCTACGGCCAGGCCCCGCCACGTGCAACATGGCGGGGGTGCTCGATGGGCCAGGGCCTCCGCCGGGGGCAGGTTTGAGCCGCCCGGGCCGTCGGAGGCACTAGCGTCGGGGGGAGCGGTGCGCTGCACCCCCTGCACGGCAGGAGCCCCTGGTACCCAAGAGGAGGCTCGCTTGAGCAGCGAGATGGCTGACCTGGTCCTCGCAGAGACCGCCGAGAAGATGCAGAAGGCGGTGGAGCACGCGCGCGCCGATTTCGGCACCATCCGCACCGGTCGGGCTGCACCGGGGCTGGTGGAGAAGCTGACGGTCGACTACTACGGTTCCGAGGTGCCCTTGCGCCAGATCGCGAGCATCTCGGTACCCGAGGCTCGGCAGCTGCTCATAACCCCCTACGACAAGTCGGCGATGGCTGCGATAGAGAAGGCGATCCAGCAGTCCGACCTGGGCCTCACGCCCAGCAACGACGGTGTGCACATACGGCTCAGCTTCCCGCCGCTCACCGGCGACCGCCGCAAGGAGCTGGTGAAGGTGGTCAAGAACATGGCCGAGGAGGGCAGGATCTCGTTGAGGAACCTGCGCCGCAGCGGCCGCCACGAGCTGGAGGCCCTGGAGAAGGGCAGCGACCTCAGCTCCGACGAGCTCTCGCGGGCCGAGAAGGAGCTCGACAAGCTCATCCACGAGCACGAGGCGGAGATCGACCAGGCGTTCAGCGCCAAGGAACAGGAGCTCCTCGAAGACTGATGCCCCCAGATCCTTTCTTCAGCAGAAGCAACCAGGAGAGCGGCGAGGAAGAGGCGGAGATCGTGCGCATCCTCGGCGCCGACGAAGCAGCCGAGGCTGCCGAGCGCGAGGACGTGGCCCGCCGCAGGCCCGAGCGCCCCCGCTACGGCGACCGCCCCGCCCAGCCCGCCGAGGAGGGATCCAGGCCCACGCTGCGCTTCCCACTTCCCGACAACACCGACGTGGGCTCGATGGAGCGCCCCAGGGTGGCGCCAGTGGAGCCGCGCCAGCTCTTCGAGGAGCGCCCGACCCCGCCGCCTCCTCCAGCGGCTCCCCGCCAGGAGCCACCCGCTCCTGCTCCTCGGCCTCCCGTGGCGCACGAGGAGCGCCCTGCCCCGCCTCCTCCGGTGGATCCCGCCCGCCGCGGAGACCCAGGGCCCGAGCGGCCCGTCGGCAGAGCCGACGAGAGCGG
>CAYNQN010000019.1:18252-20353 GCA_964399375.1 uncultured Rhabdothermincola sp.
CCCGCCGCGGAGACCCAGGGCCCGAGCGGCCCGTCGGCAGAGCCGACGAGAGCGGAGACCCAGGGCCCGAGCGGCCCGGGGTCATCTCTGTCAACCCTCCCACCGGCGAGACCGAGCTGCCGCCCTGGACGGCGCCGCCAACCGGCGAGGTGCCCAGGGTCGTGATCGGCGAGGCCGCCTACGACGACGACCCTGGCGAGCAGGCCCGCTGGTCGTCCTACGCCACGTCGGGCCCGCGCTGGCGCGACGAGCACGACAGCTGGGACGCGGAGAGCATCTCCGAGCTGGCGGGCTCCGAGGAGTCCATCCCCACGCACGACCGGGGCCCTGGGATCACTCAAGAGGAGTACCTGAGCTTCGACGACCTCGACGTCCCGGCCGCTCCCGGGCCTTCGTCGCGCCAGCCCCCTGCGCCGTCTGCCGGTCCGCCCCCGCCGCCACCTCCGGGACAGCCCGCACCTGGCCGTGCCGTTCCACAGGGCCGCGCCCAGGACGACCCGGCCCAGGGTCGCTCCGTGCCCGGCAGCCCGCGCCACAGGCGCGAGCGCGACGACGTGCCCCCTGCGCCCCCGCGCGACGTGACGCAGGCGGCGTTCGTCGGCGTGGTGATCGCTGCGGTGGCGGTGGTGCTGTTCTGGCTCGGGCCGGCGCCCACGATGATCCTGGTGGTGGCGGCGCTCGTGGTGGCCGCGGCAGAGCTCTTCGAGGCGTTCAGGAAGGGCGGCCTGCGCCCGGCCACGCTGCTCGGCCTCGTGGCGTGCGCGTGCTTCCCCCTCGCCGTCTACTGGCGGGGTGAGGCGGCCATAGCCCTGGTGATCACGCTCACGGTCGTGTTCACGGTGCTCTGGTACATGCTCGGGATCGGCGGGGGTGCCCGGCCGGTCACCAACATCGGCGTGACGCTCCTGGGCGTGCTCTACGTCGGGCTCCTCGGGTCGTTCGCCGCCCTCATCCTCGACATCCCCGCCGAGGGCGTGAGCATCCTGCTCGTGGCGGTGATCGCCGTGGTGGCCTCCGAGGTGGTCGGGTTCTTCGTGGGCCGCAGCATCGGCCGCACGCCGCTGTCGGCCATCAGCCCCGGCAAGACCGTCGAGGGCCTCGTGGGCGGAATCATCGGCTCGATGTTCGCCACCTTCGTCGTGGCGGTCGTGCTGGGCTTCGGTCCCTTCGGCATCGGCTCGTGGTTCGTCTTCGGCCTCTGCTGCGCCATCGCTGCCCCGCTCGGCGATCTCGCCGAGTCGCTCATGAAGCGCGACCTGGGCGTGAAGGACATGGGCACGATCCTCCCCGGCCACGGGGGGGTGCTCGACCGCATCGACGGGCTGCTGCTGGTGCTGCCCGTCGCCTACTACGTGGTCCGGGTGCTCGACCTGACGCCCTTCGCGTGAGGTTGCGCAGCCGCCGGCCCAAGCAGCTGCACCGATGAGAGCCGGATCGCCCAAGGCGGCGATGGTGGCGCGTGCGGAGCCATCGCGGGTGAGCATCACGGGATCGACAGGGTCGATAGGCACGCAGGCGCTGGAGGTCGTGGCCGCCGAACCGGAGAGGTTCCGGGTCAGCGCCATCGGGGCCAGCGGCAGCCGGCCCGACCTGCTGGTGGCCCAGGCACGATCGGTGCGTCCCGAGGTGGTCGCGGTCGCCGACGAGTCGGTGGCCTCCGAGGTGGCCGGCCAGCTCCCTGGCATCGAGGTCCGGTCGGGCCCCGAGGCCATGGCCAGCCTGGCCGAGGAGGGCGACGTGGTGCTCAACGCCGTCGTCGGCTTCGCGGGGCTCCCGGTGACCCTCGCCGCCCTCCAGCAGGGGCGGCGCCTGGCGCTTGCCAACAAGGAGTCGCTCATAGCGGCGGGCCCGGTGGTGCAGCAGGCCAGGCGCACGCCAGGGGCCGAGCTGGTGCCCGTCGACAGCGAGCACTGCGCCATCCACCAGTGCCTTCGGTGCGCGGATCCCGCTTCGGTGCGGCGCCTCGTGGTCACGGCCAGCGGGGGACCGTTCAGGGGCCGAACCCGTGAGGACCTGGCAGAGGTGACCCTCCAGGAGGCCCTGGCCCACCCCACGTGGAGCATGGGGCCCAAGATCACCATCGACTCGGCGACCCTCATGA
>CAYNQN010000019.1:20363-22888 GCA_964399375.1 uncultured Rhabdothermincola sp.
GACTCCTCCACGTTGATGAACAAGGGCCTGGAGGTCATCGAGGCCCACGAGCTCTTCGGCGAGCCGGCCGGCGAGGCGGGCTGCGGGATCGACCTCGACCACATCGACGTGGTGGTGCACCCCCAGTCGGTCGTCCACTCGATGGTGGAGATGAGCGACGGGTCGACCATCGCCCAGCTCTCCAACCCCGACATGCGCCTGCCCATCGGCTACGCGCTTGGCTATCCCGATCGCATCGCCACCGGGTTCGGGGCCATCGACTGGACGGGCACCCAGCGGCTCGACTTCGAGCCACCGGATCGCAAGGCCTTCCCCTGCCTCGACCTGGCCTACGAGGCGGCCCGGCTGGGCGGCACCGCGCCGGCGTGGATCAACGCCGCCAACGAGGTGGCCGTGGCCGCCTTCCTCGATGGCCGGATCGGCTGGTTGGGCATACCCGAGGTCCTCGAATCGGTCCTCTCACGGCATGATGGTGGGGAGGCGAGCTCCGTCGAGGCGGTGGTCGAGGCCGACCACAAGGCTCGGCAGTTGGCTCGTGAGTCGATCGAGCGAGGTATCGGTACCTAGCGATGAGCACCGGCATAGAGCGTCCGCAGGGCAGGGCCGGGCCGGGCAGGGACGCGCCTTCATGAGCATGTTGGACCTTGCCAGCGATGTTGCTCAGGCCCGCGACAGTCGTGAGCCCGCGAAGAGAAGCTCGGGAGGCGCCAGCAGCTGGATCCGTCTAGCGCTCGTCGGCGTGGTCATCGCCTTCGTCGGTTGGCGCTTCGGGTGGCCGATCCTCGCGATCATCGCGGCCCTTACCGTCTCGATCCTCCTGCACGAGCTGGGCCACTACCTGGTGGCTCGCTGGGCGGGCATGAAGGTCACCGAGTTCTTCATCGGCTTCGGCAGGCCGCTGTGGTCATTCCAGCGCGGCGAGACCACCTATGGGCTCAAGCCCCTCCTCTTCGGCGCCTACGTTCGCATCGTCGGGATGAGCAACCTCGAGCAGGTCGACCCAGACGAAGAGGATCGTTCCTACAGGTCCAAGCCCTACTGGAAGCGGCTCGCCGTGGTGTTGGCGGGCCCCATGGCCAACTTCGCGATCGCCCTTGTCCTGCTGGTCGTCCTCTTCGCCGGCTTCGGCCAGACGCGGGTGGACAGCTGGCAGGTCGGCCGGGTCGTCGACGGATCGGCTGCCGCCGAAGTAGGTCTCCAGCCGGGGGACCGATTGCTGGAGGTGGCGGGTTCGCCCATCTCCGACTGGGCTTCGTTCCAGGCGGCCGTGGGGGAGATAACCGGCGGGCCGGTCGAGATCGCCTACGAGCGCGACGGTGAGCGCTACCAGGTGACGGCAAACCTGGGATGGCGTTTGGACGCGGCCGCCGCTGCGGCGCTCCCCCCGCTCCAAGAGGGCGACCAGGTCGTTTCGGTGGCAGGTGAGCCGGTCGGCAGCTACGAGGCATTCGCGAGTGCCCTCGAGGAGCAGCAGGACGGGACAGCCGAGGTGGTCCTCAGGCGCGCGTTGGGCGACACCATGCCCACCTACCGAACGAACCTGGTGGTTCCGGCCGACCTTCCTGAGGTCGGTAGTGCCGCCTTCGTGGGCGTAGGGCCCTCCGAGGTCACCACGACCGAGCGCCTCGGGCCCATCCCGGCCATCGGCGAGGCGGCCCGATCGATGGTCGAGGTCATCACGGAGACCGGGCGCGTGGCGGGATCCCTCCTATCGCCCTCTGGGATAGCCAACTACTTCGGCACCGTCTTCAACGCCACATCCGACCAGGCGCCGGCTGCATGGGAGTCGCAGCTTCAGCCGGTCGATCCGGGCACCCCTCCGGCGTCATCGCCGACGTTGCCCGAATCGGCGAACGGAGACCGCCCGATCTCCATACTCGGCATCGCCTCCATAGGTGCGCAGGCCGCCGAGTACCACCCCTCGGTCTTCATCTGGCTCCTGGCCGTGGTGAACATCTCCCTGGGCCTCCTGAACCTCTTGCCCCTCCCGCCCCTCGATGGTGGCCATGCCGCAGTCGCGACGTACGAGGCCATCCGTGAGCGCATCAGCCGAAGGCCCTATCGAGTCGATATGGCTCGCCTCATGCCCGTGACCTATGTCGTGATCTTCGTGTTCGTCACGTTCGGTTTGAGCGCCATGTACCTCGACGTGGTCGACCCGGTTCAGGTCGATTTCGGGCCCTGAGCCCGGTCCACATGGAGCACCAGGCCAGCTACGAGCGTCGCAAGACCCGCCAGATCACCGTGGGCGACGTGCCGATCGGCGGGGATGCTCCCGTGACGGTGCAGTCGATGACCACCACCAAGACGGCCGACGTCGAGGCCACCCTCGTCCAGATCTACGCCCTTGCTGCCGCCGGGGCCTTGCTCCGCCCGGGCCTGACGGGCACGAATGTGATGGATGTCATGGTCGTACTGGTCGGCGATCGGCCGAACCTCAAAGCGGCAGGCGATCAGCCGGAAAGCGATAATCCGCACCAAGCAGGATCGTGAGGTCGACGCGGCGGGTGCTGTCGGTTTCGACC
>CAYNQN010000020.1:0-22762 GCA_964399375.1 uncultured Rhabdothermincola sp.
TGCCCCGGCAACCTGCTGGACGCCGACGGCCGCCTCTACCCCGAGGTGCACGCTGCGCTGGATCGGGGCGTCCTGTTCGACGTCGGGGTCGGGAGCTTCAACTTCAGCTTCGACGTAGCCGAGAGCGCCCTCGATCAGGGCCTCCGGCCGACCACGATCAGCTCCGACCTCCAGCAGGTCAACGTGACCGGCCCGGCGCACTCGCTCCCCCACGTGATGGGGGTGCTCATGGCCGCCGGCATGAGCCTGCACGAGGTCGTCACCTGCACCACCGCGGGCCCGGCCACGAGCTTCGGCTTGGAGGGCATCGGGACGTTGGCCGCCGGCCGGCAGGCCGACATAGCGGTGCTCCACATGGAAGAGGGCGACTTCGAGCTGAGCGACACAGACGGCGAGCGCCGCCAGGGTCACGTCCGGCTCCGACCCTTCCTCACCGTGAAGCGCGGGGTGGTCGTACGGTGCGACGAGGGCGCAGCGCAGGACCGGCGGGTGTGGGACATCAACCGGGCGATGTCGTACGAGGCGGTCCCGATCGGCGCGGTCGTCCTCTCGCCCGAGCAGCGGCGCCTGCTGCGCGAGCTGGTCCCCGGCCTCGATGCGCTGCCCTCGTGGGACAGCGAGGCCATCGACCACCACTTCAAGTCGCACGTCCGGTCGTCGGGCACGTCGTTGCTTCCGGCCGTCGAGGCGATACATGCATCGTTCCTCACCGAGGGGTTCACCCCCGCGGTGGGCCGCTTCCTGGCCGACCTCGACCGACAGTTCGTCGTGGAGCGCCTGGCCCAGGTCGGCAGCGCGGAGAGTCTCGCAAGGTCGTCGACTGAGTAGTCAGCCAAATCACCAGGCGCTCGAAGGGGGCGCCGCACTCAACCGTCTTCTGGACACAACGGAGGTTTCACCGAAGTGGCTCTCGAGCTTGGAATTCTAGGGATCACACACGCCGGAAAGCCGGCTCGAACCGAGGACGGGGTCGTCGTGAACGTATGCGGCCTCGAGGAGGTGAACAGGGAGAGCCAGCAGATCCTGAGGAACCAGGTGGAGCAGGGGGTCCTCGCCGAGGAGCTGGGCTACGACTACTACTTCCTCACCGAGCACCACTTCGAGCCCGAAGGCCCCGAGTTCGGTGGCAACCCGATCCTGACGCAGGTCGCCATCGCCGCCCGGACGGAGAAGATCCGGCTGGGCCAGGCGGCGAACATCCTGTCGTGGTGGCACCCGCTCCGCCTCGCCGAGCAGGCCGCGATGCTCGACGTGCTCAGCAACGGGCGCCTCGAGTTCGGGGTGGGGCGTGGCTTCCAGCCACGCGAGACCGAGGTCCTAGGGCGCAACTACGGCACCACCACCCAGGACCAGGAGCGGAACAGGGCCTACTTCGAAGAGGCCTACAACATCATCATCAAGGCGTGGACCGAGCCGTCCTTCTCGTACCACGGTGAGTTCTTCTCGCTCCCGCCCTCGTACACGCGCTGGCACCACCCCGCCACCAACGCGTACTTCGCGCAGGACGTGGTCGAGAGGGACCTCGACCAGGTGGTGCAGCTCGTACCCAACCCGAAGATCCCCGAGACCGGAGACCAGGTCACGACGGTGGGGAGCATCCTGAAGGAGCTCCAGCTCCTGCCCCGGCCGGTGCAGACCCCGTACCCGCAGATCTGGCAGCCGGTGTCGTCGCCACGCTCGGTCGAGTGGGCCGCCGTGCGGGGGGTGAACGGCGTGTGCAACGTCGAGCCGAACGGCCGCCTGGCGAAGATGGTGGAGAGCTACACCGCCGCCTCGGAGGCAGCGGGCTGGCCCGACCGGCTGGATCGTGGCCGTCCCAAGTACGGCTGGGACGCCGACCTCCACCGCGGGATCATCACGACGAGGTGGGTGTTCGTCACCGACGGTCCCCGGGCCAAGGCTCTCGACCGGGTCCGGTTGGGCCTCGAGCAGGTCCTGAACTGGTTCCTCCCGTTCGGCTTCGCGGCGTCCCTCGCAGACGTGGGCGAGAGCTCTGCTCCCACCCAGGTCACCGCCGACTTCCTCATGGACCGGGAGATCGCCATCGTCGGATCCGCCGAGGAGGTGGCGGAGAAGATCCTCAAGGTCAAGGAGGCGGTCGGGTACGAGGACTTCATGCTCAACTCGGTGTTCGAGCTGGGCGGCCTCTCGCACGAAGAGGTGTGCGACCAGATGACCGTGTTCGCCCAGGACGTGGCGCCGATCCTCGCCAAGGAGTGCGAGTGATGGCCTCCGGAGCCCTGAGCGAGCGGAGCGACGACGTGGCAGCCACGTCCACCTCCACCATCGCCGAGGGTTTCGGCTGGGTGGAGGCCCCTCTCGTGGTCGGGCCGGGCGAGGTGATGTTCGCCTCGTTGAACAGGGGTGAGATCGCCCGGTCCTCGAACGGATCCGTGAGCACGATCGTCACCTCGCAGGGCGGTCCTGTCGCGATGGCCTCTCACCCGAACGGCGAGACCTACGTCCTTCAGCTCTCGGGCCAGTTCGGCTCTCCCGACGGGTGCCCCGGCGGGCTCTATCGCCTGAGCGACGGCGCCCTGGTGCCGGTGCACCTCGACCAGCTCTCGGTGCCGGTCGACATGTGCGTGGGCCCGGACGGCGCGCTCTACATCTCGGACGCAGTGAGCGAGGAGGCACTCGATGAGCCCGTAGAGGGCTGCCTGTGGCGGTACCGGATCGAGGACGATTCGCTCGAGCTCGTCCGGGGAGGCCTCTACTTCCCGAACGGGGTGCTCTTCGACGCCGGCGGGGAGCTCGCCTTCGTCGCCGAGACGCAAGGGCGCCAGATCTCCGTCCTCGATGCTCGGATGGGCTTCCAGACGGCTCAGCGGTGGGCCATCGAGAACGGCCAGCCCGACGGGCTAGCCCTGGATTCGGCCGGCCTCTTGTACGCATGCGTTCCCGCAGCGGACGAGGTCACCGTGCTCGACGCGAGAGACGGCTCACGTCGAGGTGGGATCCCCTGTGGAAAGGGCTCCTATCCGACGAACTGCTGCTTCTCACATGACGGAAAGGCGCTCTTCGTATCGTGCGCCGGCAACGGCACGCTCATTGAGGTTTCTCTTAACTAATCGGCTACTTCGTTTGCCCACCTTTACGACGGAGGATCGATCTCCGATTGATGGGCCGCTCAAGGGGCTTCTTCTCGGTATCACCGGTGAAGCCATCGGAAGGATTTCACAGTGTCAAGTTTGATCGACGATAGAGATCAGACGACGGAAGAGCTTCTGGAGATGGTTCGCCATTTCTGCGAGAAGGAAGTTCAACCTCGCGTGGCGGACTACGACGCTGCCGAGGCTCTGCCGAGAGATCTCCTAAGCAAGATGGCAGATACCGGGTTCTTCGGCGGAACCATCCCGGTGGAGCTCGGCGGGGCGGGTTTGTCGCACGTCGCCTTCGCAAGGGTGATCGAGGAGATCAGCAGGACCTGCAACATCCTCGGATGCCTGGCCTCGATGCCCTCCGGCCTCGTGGGGGCGTCGATCCGCCGCTTCGGCCGGCCCGATCAGCAGGACCGATGGCTGAGGCCCCTCGCCCAGGGCGAGATCTTCGGGGCTGCCGGGGTCACCGAACCGAGGTCGGGCACCGACGTGGCCGGCACGGAGACCAGGTACGAGAAGCGCGGCGACGAGTTCATCCTCAACGGCACCAAGGCGTGGATATCCAACCTCGACATAGCGAGCTTCTTCGTGGTGTTCGCCACCCGCGACCCGCGTGAGCGCCACCGTGGGATCACGGCGTTCATAGTTCCCCGGGAGACGGAAGGCCTAAGCGTGGCGCCCTACAGGGACAAGCTCGGCTTCCGGCCGCTCTGCACCGGCGAGGTCGTCCTGGAGGATGTCCGGCTGACCTCGGCCGATCTCCTGGGAGAGATCGACCAGGGGTGGGCCGTCGCCATGCGCGCCGTCGAGTTCGGCCGGTTGGGAGTCGCGTCGCGGGCCGTCGGCGTCGCTCAGTCGTGCCTCGACGACTCGGTCGCCTACGCCCGGGTCCGTGAGGCCGCCGACGGGCCCATCGGCAAGTACCAGCTGGTGCAGTCGAAGATCACCGACATGAGCGTGGGGGTCGAGACGGCCCGACTGCTCGTCACCGCCTGCGCCGAAGCGATCGACCAGGGCCGGCCTCACCGGCGGATCGCGAGCATGGCCAAGATGTACGCGACCGACGTGGCGATGCGCTCGGCCACGGACGCGATCCAGATCCACGGGGCCTACGGCATCTCCCGGGAGTTCAGGGTCCAGCGCTTCTTCCGCGATGCGAAGGTCCTCCAGATCGTGGAGGGCAGCAACGACGTCCACCGGGCGCTGATCGCCGAGATGGAGTTGGGGTTCCGTGCGGATCGATGAGCTGCACCGCACCGGGAGGCCCGGCACTCCTTCGCCGGAGGATCGTGAGATCCGGTCGGAGGAACCCATGAGGCTGTTCGATCTCTCCGAGCTGGACGATGCGACGGCCTACCGCCTCCTGCTTGGCGCGGTGGTGCCGAGGCCCATCGCGTGGGTCTCGACCCTCGACGACGAGGGCCGCACCAACCTCGCGCCGTTCAGCTTCTTCACGGTGGCGAGCCGCAACCCGCCGGTCCTCGCGATCTCCATCGGCACCTCGCAGCGTGCGGGCGCTCCCGAGAAGGACACGTTGAGGAACGTGCGCGCCCGGCGCGAGCTCGTGGTCAACGTGGTCCCCGAGTCGCTGATCTCCGAGATGGTCGTCTCTTCGCACGGGTTCGAGCCGGGCGTCAGCGAGTTCGATGCGGCAGGTATCGAGCTCGTCCCGTCGACGACCGTCGCACCCCCGGGCGTGGCCCGGTCGCCGGTCCGCATGGAGTGCACGCTCTTCGACGTCCACCCCATCGGCACCGACACCCTGGTGCTGGCCCGGGTCCGCCTCGTGACCGCATCCGAGCACGTCGCCGACGAAGAGGGCCACATCGACCTGGTGAGGTTGGCGCCGGTGGGCAAGGTGGCCGGGCCGCACTACGTGTGCGATCTGCACGACGTAGAGCTCACCGAGAGGGAGGCGTCCGAACGCCTCCAGATTGGATCGCGCAGAGATGAGAGTTGACCTGGACGTGCAGGCGGCGAACGCCCGCGTGGTCGAGCTGATGGCCACCAGCGAGCCGGTGCTCGTCGACGTGCTGCCGGCCATCGAGTGTGTACCGGGCATGTCGCCCACGACGATCCTCACGTCGGGCGCCCCCTTGGAGTGGAGCCAGTACACCGGCGGGCAGCGGGCGGCGATCATCGGCGCGGCTCGATCCGAGGGCCTCGCCTCCGATGCCGAGGAGGCCGAGAAGAAGCTGGATGCGGGCGACGTGCAGATCGCTGCCTGCCACGACCACTCCTGCGTCGGATCGATAACCGGGGTCTACACCGCATCCACCCCCGTGTTCGTCGTACGGGACGGGCAGACGGGGGCGGAGGCCTTCTGCAGCATCTACGAGGGAGCGGTCCGGCGCCGGTTGACCTACGGCGTGTACGACGAGGCCGTCCAGGCGAACCTCGATCACCTCTCGTCGGTGATCGGCCCGGCGCTGAGCCGGGCCCTGAGGGCGCACGGTGGGGTCGACGTCTCGGTTGTGATCCGCAAGGCGCTCCAGATGGGCGACGAGCTCCACAGCCGGAACACGGCGGCGACCGCCCTGCTCATCCGCGAGCTCATGGGCCCTGTGGTCGAGCTGGCGCAGGAGGATCCCGCCGCCGCAACCGCGCTGGCCGGCTACCTGAAGGCCAACGACCTCCTCTTCCTCCACGTCGCCATGGCGGCGGCGAAGCTCGCGACCGACGGCGCGCACGGCGTGGCGGGCTCCAGCGTGGTCACGGCCATGACCACCAGCCACTCCGAGTTCGCGATACGCGTGAGCGGCCTGGGCGATCGATGGTTCCGGGCTCCGGTCCCCGGCATCGACGGGCGCCTGTTCGAGGGCTTCACCCAGGCCGACGTCGGCCACATGGGCGGCGAGAGCCTGATCGTCGAGACGATCGGCCTGGGTGGCCTGTCGGCGGCCGCGGCGTTTGCCCTCCAGCGGTACTCGGGAGGCACCGCCCAGGCCCAGATCGAGCAGAGCTCCCGCATGTACCAGATCTGCGTCGCAGAGCATCCGAGGTACCTCATCCCGTACTTCGACTTCCGCGGCGCACCCCTGGGCATCGACGCGCTCGCCGTCGCCCGGCTGGGTATCCCGCCGGCGATCGACGGCGGGATCGCGCATCGTGAGGGCGGGCACATCGGCGCAGGCGTGATGCACGCACCCCTCGAGTGCTTCGAGGAGGCCGCTCGAGCCTTCGCCGAGACGTTTCCGGTGGCGGTCGTCGAGAGCGATCTGGAGGGTGCCACTGACCTATGAACGCACGACGGGGGCTGTTGTGCGGTTCGAAGGAGAACTGCTTTGAGACTCGAGAACGAGGACGCATTTGGGTGTGCCGCTCTTCGGTTAGAAGGCGTTCACCACGTGAATGAAGGACCAAAACAACAAGAGAATGATCGGGGTAGGGAATATGAAATTGTGGACTGAGAAGCCAATTGGATCAGACGCCGCTCAGCGGCGCCGGAGGGGTCGCGGCGCAACAGCCGTCGTCCTCGGATTGCTCATGTGCGTCGGACTCGTGGCCTGTAGCGACAGCTCCAGCAGCGGGTCCGAGACCGACAACTCGTCGGCGACCACGACTCCGTCGGCGGCCAACGGCGACCTCGCAGCGCTGGTCGCCGCCGCAGAAGCCGAGGGTCAGCTCGTCTGGGACACGTTCCAGAACGACACCGAGGCCAGCACCCTGGTGGATGCATTCGAGAAGCAGTACCCCAAGATCGACGTGAGCTATCGCCGGGAGGCGGCCACGGCGCTGCGAGCGCTCGAGGAGCAGGAGATCGCCGCAGGCCAGGAAGGCTTCGACATCGTCTCGGCGCCGCTGCCGAACGACCTGATCTCGTGGGCCGATCAGGGCCGCCTCGTATCGGTCAAGGACCTTCCGGCCTACGGCGACGTGCCCTCGGAGTGGAAGTTCGCCAAGGACCAGGTCGTCACCTACTACACGGTGGCGATGGGCCTCGCCTACAACACCGATCTCGTCAAGGGCAACGACATCCCCACCAACTACGAAGATCTGCTGGACCCCAAGTGGAACGGGCTCATCGGGCTGACCAGCCTTCCCATCGCAGCTTCCCAGCAGGTCTCCTGGACCCTGCTCAGCGAGTTCGTCGGCCCGGACTTCGCTAGCCAGATCGGCAAGACGAACCCGCAGCTGTTCACCTCGTCGGCCGACCAGGCGCAGGCCCTGGCGTCGGGCCAGTTGGCCTTCTCGCTCAACATCACGACGTCGTCGGTCAAGAACATCTACGACAAGGGTGCTCCGGTCGCCATCGCCAACACGCCGGAGATCCCGGCTCTGCTCAACGTCAGCGGCATCTACGCCAAGGCTAAGCACCCCAACGCGGCCAAGCTGTTCCTCAACTGGATGCTCTCGGCCGACTCGAAGGATGCGTTCCTCGAGCAGACCTACCTGAACCCGGCAGGGCTCGAGACCACCACCGACATGGGCGTGAGCACGCCGATCATGAAGGGCATCTCTCCGTCGAGCTACCGGTTCCTCCAGCCGGACGCGCTCGACCCGGACCAGGTGGCCATCTGGACGAAGGAGCTCGGTTTCTGATGCAACCGGCCGCGACGATGAGGAAGGGCGCGAAGCGCCCTTCCTCATCTCCTGGGTTGGCTCCGATGACCTCGCCCAGCCTCGAGATCCGTTCGATGTCGAAGCGCTACGGCGGCCCCGACGGCGCCGGTGTCGACAACATCGACCTCGATGTGGAGCACGGCGAGATCGTCGCGGTCCTCGGGCCCTCCGGCTCGGGGAAGTCGACGATCCTGAAGTGCGTCGCGGGCCTCGAGCGACCCGACAGCGGCTCCGTGCGGGTCGGCGGCCGGGTCCTCTCCGACGGTGAGCAGCGCGTCTGGGTGCCGCCGGAGAAGCGGGGTGTATCGGTCGTCTTCCAGTCCCTCGCCCTGTGGCCGCACATGAGCGTCTTCGAGAACGTCGCGTACCCACTCGTGGCGGCGAAGGTCCCGAAGGCGGAGGTGGGCACCAGGGTGGCCGAGATCCTCGACCTCGTCGGCTGCGGCCAGTACATGTCGCGGCGCCCTGGCGAGATCTCCGGCGGCGAGCAGCAACGGGTCGCCTGCGCAAGGGCACTCGTGGGCCGCCCTTCGCTCGTGCTGTTCGACGAGCCCTTCAGCAGCCTCGACGCGGCGCTCAGGGCCGAGCTGCGCAGGTGGCTCCTGCGCCTGCGCGACGACACGATGATGACGGCTCTGTTCGTGACGCACGACCAGGCGGAGGCTTTCACGGTTGGCGACCGCGTCGCCGTGGTGCTCGACGGCAACCTGGTGGAGAAGGGGACCCCCCGGGAGCTCTACGAACGGCCCCGGCACGGGCGCGTCGCCCGCGTCCTAGGTTCCATCAACCTCCTGCCCGCCGAGGTGGCAGACGTGACGCCTAGCGGTGTCCGCGTGCGAGGCGACGACGTGACGTTGCTCTCCAGCGTCCCCGACGCGCAGGTCGGCGTGGAGGTTGGAGACCAGGTGACCATCGGGATGCGACCGGCGCGCATCGAGGTCGTCTCCGACGAGGATTCGGTGGGGCCCGAGAACGTCATCGAGGCAGTCCTGACCTTCGCGCGCTTCACCGGCGTCACCACCCACTACGAGGCCCGGTGTGGTGGCACGACCTTCGAGATCATCTCCACGAACCACGGGCACGAGGTCGGCGAGAGGGTCCGGCTGTCGGTCGACCCCACGTTCGTGCTGGTCCTCACCGACGGGCAGCAGGTCGCCGCCGCTGAGGTAGAGCAATGATCAGGGCCCCCGGTCGGCGGTCGACCGGCAGGTCGGGGGCCTGGCAGGGCCCCCTCGTGGCCTCGATGCTGATCCTGGGGCCGGCCGTGCTGACGCTCGGAACCGCCTTCGGGGTCATCTCGGTCGACGGGAGCGACGCCGGGGGCGCCTCCACCAGCAACTTCAGCGCCGTCTTCGGGGCCACCGACTTCCTCTCGAGCGTGGGCACCACGCTCGTCCTGGCGCTGCTCGGCGTGCTGCTGGCCGTGGTGGGCGGTACCGGCCTCGCCGTCATGACCACCAAGCTGAGGATCCCGGGGACCGACTCCCGATGGCTCAAGTGGCTCCCCACGCTGTCGTTCCTGCTCCCCTCCGTCCTCATCTTCCTCGCCTGGCACATCCTCTACTCCGACCGCGTGGGCCTGGTGAACATCGTCCTGAGGGCGGTGCCCGGCGTGGGCGGGGGAGACCTCGGCCCGCTCAACATCACGACCGCACCGTTCCTGGTGGCGGCCATGGCGGTGTTCCTCTTGCCGTTCGTCTTCATCCCGGTGCGCGGGGCGCTCCAGTCGAGCGCCCCCGAGCTCGAGCAGGCGGCGTTGACGTGCGGGGCCTCGTGGCCGCGAGTCCTCCGCACGGTCACCCTGCCGATGGTCCGGTCGGCCGTGGCAGCGGCGGGCCTGCTCGCCTTCGTCCTCGGGCTCGGCGCCTACGTCGTGCCCGCCACGATCCGCATACCCGGGTTGAGCACGTTGTCGCTCAACATCAAGGAATCCCTCCTGGGCCTCAAGCCGCTGTACGGGCAGGCAGCGGTCTGGTCGCTGACCCTCCTCGTCCTGTGCCTGGTGGGGTTGGCGATCAGGCGCCGGCTCGTAGGAGCCGGGCGCGACAGCCTGCCGCTCCGATCGTCTACGCCGACGAGGGGTGGTCAGCGGATGGAGATCGGCAGGTGGAGGTGGGTGGCCCTGTTCCTGTTCGCCACCTACGGCCTCTTCGCGGGCCTGCTTCCCCTCTTCGGGGTGGTCACGCTCTCCATGCGCCCCTTCTGGTCCACCAACTTCAGCCAGGAGAGCTTCAACCTCGACAACTACCGGAACCTGGGTCAGGCGGCTCCTCTCTCGTACGCCTCGCTCACCAACGCCACGATGACGGCCGTCGTCGGGGCGACGGTGGGTGTGATCATCGGCCTCTGGTTCGCGAGGCGGGTCATGCGAGGCGGTGCCGGGGGCGCCTTTGTAGAGGTGATGACGTTCGTCCCGGCCGGGATCCCGCCGGTGATCATCGGCTTGAGCTTCCTCATCTTCAGCCTCCGCATCCTCCCGGCGTCGTACGCCACGCTGCTTCCGCCCCTGCTCGCCTACCTCGTGATCCTCCTTCCCTTCTGCGTGCAGATCCCACTGGCGGCCCTGCGGAGGATCCCCCACGAGCTGGAGTCGGCGTCGTCCGTCTTCGGCGCCAGCAAGGCCATGACCACGAGGCGCATCGTCTTCCCGATGCTGGTGCCCGAGCTCCTCGCCCTCTGGACGATGCTCATGGTGGTCATGGTCCGGGAGGTGGAGGCGGCAGTGCTCCTCACCTCGCCCTCGTTCCCCCTGGCGGGGCCGCAGATGATGGCGATCTGGACCGACGACGCACCGTCGGCCGCCGCATTCGGGATCCTGCTGCTGGCGGTGACCATCGGTCTCGGCCTGGTCGGGCTGGGGGCCGTGGGCGCCTACAAGCTGAACAGGCGCCTCTCCGTCTGGCGCTGCCTCCGGCACGTGCCGGATCGCGGATCGCCCAAGCCATCGGGGGCCGTCGTCCCGGCGCTCGGGAGCATCGCAACTGGTGTGTCGTCGTCTGTGGAGGTCCGATGAAGGAAGCCGGAGAGCAGCTCGACGGCGCAGCGCTGAGCGGGCTGCGCGTCGTAGAGCTCGCCCACATAATCGCGGGGCCCATCGCAGGTTCGCTGATGGCGGACCTGGGTGCCGAGGTGGTCCACGTCGAGGCGCCCGGCACGGGCGACGCCGCCCGCGTGATGGGCGAGGACAAGGACGGCACCTACCTCTGGTGGAAGGTCTCGGGCCGGAACAAGAGGTCCGTGACCCTGGACCTGCGCACCGAGGAGGGCCAGGGGGTCGCCAAGCGCCTGGCCGCGTGGGCAGACGTGGTCATCACCAACTTCCGGGTGGAGACGCTCGAGGAGTGGGGCCTCGACTGGCCGGGCCTCCACGCCGTGAACCCGAAGCTCATCTACCTGCAGATCTCCGGGTTCGGGTCTCGCAGCAGCCGCCGCAACGAGCCGGGGTTCGGCAAGGTGGGCGAGGCGCTCAGCGGGGTGGTGCACCTGACCGGGTTCCCGGACGGACCCCCGGTGCACACGGGCTTCTCGCACGCCGACACGACCACCGGGCTCATGGGGGCGTTCGCCGTGCTCTCGGCCGTCTACCGCCGGTCGTCGGATCCCGACTTCGACGGCGAGTGGATCGACCTGGCCCTCTTCGAGACGCTCTTCCGGCTGATCGAGTGGCAGGTGGTCACCTACGACCAGCTGGGGATCGTCCCCAGCCGCCAGGGCAACAGGATGGGAGTCCGCCCTGCTGCGGTGGTCAACACCTTCCTCTCGTCGGACGACGTGTGGGTGACCGTGACCTCCGCGACCCCCAGGTCGGTCAGGGCCGTCATCGAGCTCCTGGGCCTCTCGTGGGACGACTACGACACCACGGCCAAGCAGCGGGACAAGGCGGCCGAGCTCGACGTGGCGCTGAGGAGCTGGATCGGCGAGCGCAAGGCAGCCGACGTGTTGGCCGAGATGCGGGGCAAGGGCGTCGTCGCCTCCACGATCTACTCGGTGGCCGACATCGTGGAGGACGAGACCTACGACGAGCTGGGAGACATCCTCACGGTGCCCGACAGGGACCTCGGCGAGCTCCGCATGCAAGGCGTCATACCCCGGCTGACCAACCACGCCGGTCACGTCTGGAGGACGGGGCCCGACCTCGGGTCGGACAACGAGCACGTCTACCGCGACCTCGTCGGGATCCCCGAGGACGAGTACGAGGCGTTGCGCAAGGCCGGGGTGATCTGATGCGAGCCCCGCACGGGTACCGATGCGAACCGGGCCGTCGGGAGGTGCCATGCCGCTGAAGGTGTTCCACCTGCACGAGACGGACGACGGCCAGAGCGCCATCACGGTGAGGGTCCTGGCCGGAACGGTCTCTCCAACGTTCGGGACGGGGACGAACGAGGTGATCGGGCCCATGGACTGCAAGGGCGTGACCTTCGAGGTGCCCTCGGAGCTGAACGCCGAGGAGGAGCTGCACAACTCGCCGTGCAGGCAGTTCGTCGTGTGGCTCTCGGGGGGCGCCGAGATCGGCACCTCCGACGGCGTCACCCATCGCTTCGAGGCGGGAGACGTGCTGCTGGCCGACGACACCGGAGGTGTCGGGCACAGCTTCCGGTTCACCGGCCCGGGCAAGCCGTTGATCCTCGTGCTCCCGCTCGAGTCGCTGCCTGCCTTCGAGTCGCCATAGAGCCGAGGCCCGCCGGCAGACCCACGAGAGCGTGCACAGACAGCCTTCCATCACCCCCCATCGAGGAGACCAAAAAGTGGAACCAACACCTCGCATCATCTCCGTGGACGACCACGTCCTCGAGCCGCCCGACCTCTTCGAGGGTCGCCTGCCTGAGAAGTACCGCGAGATCGGCCCGCGTGTCGTGCGGAGGCGGCTCCGGTTCGTGGGGGGCACGAAGGGACGCGAGTGGGTGGAGGACCTCGAAGGCGGCGAGTGGTGCGACGCCTGGCAGTACGAGGACAAGGTCGTACCGCTGAACCAGACGATCGCCGCGGTGGGCCTCGACACCGTGGACTTCAAGCTGACCACCTACGAGGCGGTGGACCCCGGTTGCTGGAAGCAGCCGGCACGCCTCGCCCACATGGACCAGAACTGGGTGGACGCGGCGTTCTGCTTCCCCAACGTCTTTCGGTTCGCGGGCCAGGCGCTGTCGGAGATGGAGGACAAGGACCTCTCGCTCCACTGCGTGCGCGCCTACAACGACTGGGTCATGGAGGACTGGTCGGCCGGCGATGGTGCGGGCCACCTGCTGCCCGTGACCATCGTGCCCCTGTGGGACGCAGAGGAGGCCGGCAAGGAGATAAGGAGGTGTGCGGAGGGCGGCAGCTTCTTCGTGACCTTCCCCGAGAACCCGTACCCCCTCGGCTTCCCGTCGTTCTGGAAGCCCGAGCGCTACTGGGACCCGGTCTTCGCCGCCTGCGAGGAGACGGGGACCATCCTGTGCATGCACATCGGCTCGTCGTCTCGCCTCCCGCTCACCTCGCCCGACGCCCCGTTCATACTGAGCTCTGCCCAGACGTTCGTGAACACCATGGGATCGCTACTCGACCTCACCCTCTCGGGCGTGTTCGAGCGCTTCGGGAACCTGAAGGTGAGCTACTCGGAGGGCCAGGCGGGCTGGTACCCGTACCTGATCGACCGGGCAGACACGCTCTGGGGCGAGCGGGGCGACAACGAGTTCGGCAGCAGCCTCCCGCGGCCTCCTTCGGAGTACATCGCCGACCGCGTCTACTTCTGCATCTTCGACGACCCCGTGGCCCTGCGGAACCGGGACCTCATCGGCTTCGAGCAGATCACCTTCGAGACCGACTACCCGCACCCCGACTCCACGTTCCCCAACACGCGTGCCGTGTTCGAGAAGATCTGCGACGAGAGCGGCCTGAGCGGCGAGGAGAGGTACATGCTCGCCCGAGGCAATGCGATCAGAGGGTTCGATCTGGGGCGATACGGGCTCGGGTCCTGATGCTGGCCTTCCGCAGCGCCGAGGCGTGCGATCACGAGGCCGGCCACGAGGCCGGCCTCGACCACGCCGGGGCTGCCCTCGACCTGCCGACACGGGCCCACTGCCTGGCGGCGGGCCTGAGGGCACTGGGCCTGCCCGAGAGGTCGGTGGCGCTGGTGCTGTGCTGCGAGCGCCACGAGGTGGACGCGCTCGTCGCCACCGAGGCGTCTTGCGAGCTGGGGCTGGATGCGCGGCGACTCCCGGTGGGAGGCGACCAGGAAGAGCTGGATCGCATCACGCCGGTGGTCGTGTTCGCTTGCGAGGAGGGAACCGCGGCGTGGCGCGAGCGCGAGCGCCGCGGCCTGGTGATCGGTGAGGGTCCCGGCGTCATGTGGTGGCGGGCAGTGGAGATGAGATCGCGCAACGAGATGACCAGGGACGTCGGTCTTTCCGAGGAGGAGAGAGGTTGAGGGCTGCTGTCGTGGACCAAGGTGCTCCGGGTCGGGTCGGCCTTGCCGAGGTGGACCCGCCTTCGCCCGGCCCCGGTGAGCTGCTCGTGGAGGTGGAGGCGGTGTCGCTCAACCCCTTCGAGCTGCCTAGGGAGGGCTCGGCTCCCGGGGCCGTTCTGGGTTGGGATGCTGCGGGGGTGGTCAGGGAGCTGGGTGAGGGTTGTGATGGGCCCCCGGTCGGGTCCCGCGTCCTGTCCTGGGCTCCTTCGGGGGGTTGGGCCGAGTTGCGTGCTGCGAGCGCGGTGAACTGCGCGGTCATCCCCGAAGGCGTCAGCCCCGCCGCCGCCGCCACCCTCCCCGTGGCAGGGGTGACCGCCCTGCGGGCCCTGCGCGATGCGGGGTCCCTCATAGGCCAGAGGCTCCTGCTGATCGGGGCGGCCGGTGCCGTGGGCACCTTCGCCGCGCAGCTGGCCCGCCTGGGTGGGGCCGAGGTGGTCGGCGTCGTCAGCTCCGGCGAGCGGGCGGCCTCGATCGCCGAGGGTGGTCTCGACGAGGTCCTGGTGGGGCTCGACGGCCTGGAAGGCACCTTCAGCGCGGTCATCGACTGCGCCGGGGGCGACGCCATCGCCAGGGCGTTCCCCTTGCTGGAGGAGAGGGGGACCTACGTCTCCGTGGGAGCCGGTTCGGGCAAGCCCAGCACGCTTCCCCCCTACGCTCTCGTGAGCGGGAACCGGAAGCTCATCGCCTTCCAGCGAGGGGGCGAGGTGGGTCGCGACCTCTCGCTGCTCCTCCGCCTCGTGTCGCTGGGCCGGCTCGAGCCCGTCGTGGGCCGCAGCTTCCCGTGGGCCGAGCTACCCGAGGCCGTCGCCACCCTCCAGCGCCACGAGGTGGTGGGCAAGGTGGTAGTCGAGCTGTGATCGGCGAGCTGACCTCTGCCTTCCGGAGCGTCCTGAGCCTCTCGGGCGTCGGGAGCGGCGACGAGGTGGTGGTGCTCGCCGACTCGGCGAGCCGTGCCGACTACCGGGCCGCCGCCCGGGCCGCCGCCATCTCGCTGGGAGCCGAGGTCAACGAGGTGGTCGGCGCGGCAGAGGTCGCCGAGCCCTGGGTGAGGAGCGGGTCGGCGATGGGGCTCGGGAGCATCGGCCGCTCGCCCCAGCTGCGGAGCTACCTGGGGAGCACCGACATGATCGTGGACGTGACCACGGAGGGTCTGATCCACGCTCCGTGGCTCGCCGAGCTCCTGGGCGCCGGCACTCGCATCCTCTTCGCGTGCGACCCGCCCGAGGTCCTCCTTCGCAACATCCCGAAGGTGGGCGACAAGGCTCGGGCAGCCGCGGCGGCAGCGCTCGTGGCCCGCTCGGAGGAGATGCACGTGACCAGCGCGGCCGGCACCGATCTCCGCGCAGACCTGACCGACGCTCGCGTGGCGTTCCAGTGCGGGTTCGCCGACGACCCCGGGCGATGGGACCACTGGCCCAGCTGCATGGTTGCCTGCTACCCGCGGACCTCCAACGGGACGATCGTCCTGCGACCGGGCGACGTGATCTTCCCCCTGAAGGAGCACCTCTCCGACGAGGTCCTCATGCGCGTCGACGACGGCCAGATCACAGAGGTGGAAGGCGGTCGGGAGGCGACGCTGCTGAGGGAGATGCTGATCGTGCCCGACGACCCGGCTGCGCGCTGCATCTCCCACATGGGATGGGGCCTCCTCGACGGAGCCTCCTGGGACTCGCTCGGCCTCTACCCGAAGCAGGAGATCATGGGCATGGAAGCCCGCTCGTACCCGGGCGCGTTCCTGTGGTCGACGGGGCCGGACCCCAGGAAGGACCGCTGGACGCCCCGGCACCTCGACATCCCCATGCGCGGTTGCAGCGTGACGGTGGACGGGCGCCTGGTGGTGGACGCCGGAGTCGTGATCGATGGTTGACGTGAACCTCGCGATCGTGGGCTTCGCGATGATCGCCGGCCCCAACTCGTCCTACGAGATGGGCCACTCGGCGTTGCAGCTGGAGGCGGAGGCCGTCCGCCTCGCGATAGAGGACGCCGGGCTCGAACCGAAGGACATCGACGGCTGCATAAACACCCGCGGCGGCCCCCGGAGCGGGCACGGCAACGTGGATCCGCCGGATTCCTACCCCCGGATGCTCGGTCTGCCGATCAACTTCTTCTACAGGGTGGGCCGGGGCGGCGGCCTGTCGAGCCTCGCCCTGGTGACCGCGCGGTCGTTCCTCCAGCTCGGGCTGGCAAACGCCGTGGTCATCTCGGGGAGCTTCGACAACTGGTCGCGGACGCAGACGGCCCGGTCGTCCGGGTGGAAGGGCCAGGTTCGGGCCGAGACGGCGTCGAAGGACTGGGGCGCGTGGGTCGGTGAGACGGGCGCCGTCTCATCTCACGCCCTGCTCGCAACTCGCTACCGCGAGAGGTTCGGCCTCGACGAGGAGCACCTCGGGAGCGTGGCCGTGCAGACCCGCCGGTGGGCCAACATGAACCCGTTGGCTCGGATGTACGAGAAGCCGATGTCGATGGACGACTACCTCTCGTCGCCGTTCCTGGTGTGGCCTTACCGCAAGGCCGACATGTCGGTCACCAGCGACGGCGCCGTCGCCTGCGTGGTCACGCTCGCAGACCGGGCCGCCGGCGGCCCGAAGCCCCCGGTGAACGTGCTGGGCGTAGGTACCGCCGAGGCGTCCCGCGACCTGTGGTGGGAGAACCGCCAGTACGACGAGCTGCCGATCGCCCGGGCCCGCGACACGGCGTTCTCGATGGCGGGCCTGAGCCTGGCCGACGTCGACATGATCCAGCTCTACGACTGCTTCACGATGGAGGTCATCCTCCAGCTCGAGGGCTACGGGTTCTGCGGGCCGGGAGAGGGAGGGCAGCTCGCAGCGGAGGGCCACCTCGGACCGGGCGGCAGCCTGCCCTGCAACACCGGTGGAGGCCTGCTCTCGTCGTACCACTTCGCCGACCTCACCGGGTTCGCCGAGGCCATCGTGCAGCTCCGTGGCGAGGCGGGCGAGCGCCAGGTGGACCGACCGAGCGTCGCCCTCGTGGCTGCGAACGGCGGCGACCTCTTGAGCCCTGGGCTGTGCCCCATGCACACCACCCTGCTGCTGGGGGTGGGCTAGGTGAGGAGCCAGGCGAGATCGAACGGGAGCGCCGGCAGCTCGGCGGGCCCCGCCATGGACCTGGCGAACAAGCCCTTCGTCGACGGCCTACGGGAGGGGGTGTTCCTCGTCCAGTGCTGTCGCCGGTGCGGCGCCTGCTACTGGCCGGCCTCGTACTGCCGGGACCACCCCGACGATCCGTTCATGGCGGCGATGGAGTGGAGGCCGATCGGGGGGAGGGGAACGATCCTCACCTACAACGTCCACATGATCGCCTTCGACCCGGCGTGGGCCGATGAGATCCCCTACGTCTACGCGGTGGTCGAGCTCGAAGAGGGCCCGGCGGTCACGGGGCGTGTGGTCGATTGCGATCCCGAGGAGGTGTCGATCGGCGCTCCGGTCGTCGTGGAGATCCGGGAGGCGAGCGTGACCGACGACTTCCCCGAGCCGGTGTTCCTGCTCGTGCGGGAGTAGGGAGGTGCCGAGCGCCAACCCACCCTTTCGCTTCGGTGCCGGGCCTGGAGGGCTCGAGGAGGTGTGGAGGCAGTCGGGCGCGCACGGCTGGCGGCTGCTCGCCCGCGAGCTCGAGGACCAGGGCTACGACACCCTGAACGTTGGCGACCACCTCGACGGGAGCCCGGCTCCGATGATCGCCCTGATGGCGGCGGGTGAGGCGACCAGCCGCCTGCGACTGGCCACGATGATGCTCTGCAACGACCTCCGCAACCCCGCCGTCCTCGCCCAGGAGGCAGCCACCCTCAACAGCTTCACCGACGGGAGGTTCGAGCTGGGCGTCGGGGCTGGGTGGCGCCCCCACGACTACGCGCTGGCCCGCATCGAGATGCAGTCACCCGGGCGCCGCATAGGGAGCCTGAGGGAGGCCCTCCGCCGGCTGAGGGAGCTGCTGGACGAGGGTGGGGCGTTCGCGGGCGAGAGGGCGCGCAGGGTTCCGCTCGTCGTCGGCGGTGGCGGGAAGGTCATCCTCACCCTTGCGGCCGAGGAGGCCGACACGGTGGCCATCAACGTCTCCAAGTCGGAGGGCAGCGACGTGGCCGAACAGGTCGGTCCCGCTTCCGTCGAGCGCAGGGTCGGCTGGGTGCGCGAGGCCGCCGGCGAGCGCTGGCCCGGCCTGGAGCTCCAGATATACGTCCGGGCGATCGTCCACCACGCCTCCGTGGCAACCGCTGCTGCCCGAGCTGCGGAGATCATGGGGATGAGCGTCGAGGGAGTGCTCGAAAGCCCCTACGTCCTCGTGGGACCGACCTCCCACATGGTCGAAGCACTGGAGCGCAGACGTGCACGCTTCGGGATCTCCTGTATCCACTTCGGCGCGCAGCACTCGCGTTCCATGGCTCCGGTGGTCGAGGCCCTCGCGGGCAGGTGACGGCGCCGGCAAGAGGAAGGTCACACCCCCATGAGGTTCAGCATCTTCAACTCGATCCCGGTAGCGCAGGGTCTCGACACGTGGCGAGCGTTCAACGACAGGATCTCCGCGGCGGGCTTCGAGCAGATCACGGTGGGTGACGTCTCCACGAACGTGATGGAGATGACCTGCGCCCTCACGTTGCTGGCGTCGGAGACGTCCGGTGTCCGGCTCGGGACGACCATCTCCAACCCGGTCACACGTCACCCGGTGGTCATGGCCGCGGCGCACGCGACCTTGAGCACGATCTCCGGGGGGCGGGCCTGGCTGGGGATCGGGACCGGCAACAGCGCGCTGCGCAACATAGGCGTGGCCCCAGCGAAGCTCTCCGACCTCGAGGAGTACGTGGGCACCTTCAGGGAGCTGATCTCGACGGGCCGGGGCACCTATCGAGGCGAGACCTGCCACCTGCCCTGGGCTCCCTCAGCGGTGCCCCAGGGTGTGCCGGTCTACATGGCAGCGAACGGGCCGAGGTCGCTGCGGCTGGCGGGGAGGATCGCCGATGGCGTCATCGTGGGTGGAGGGGTGACCGACGAGGTCGTCGACAGCTCGCTCGGCTACATCGCCGAGGGCGCCCGGGCGGCGGGGAGGTCGCTGCACGACCTCGACGTGTGGTTCCAGGTGAACGTCATGGTGCTGGAGCCCGGCGAGGAGGTGGGCTCCGAGGTGTGGGATGTGCTAGCAGCTATAGCCAGCAGGAACTTCCGCTCGACCCTGGAGGGCAAGGGTGTGCCCGACGATCTGGTACCGGCCATAAGGCGACTCGAGGACGAGTACCGCTACGACGAGCACCTGAGCGCGAGGGGTCACAATCGGAGCCTGGTGGAGGACGAGCCGCTGAGGGCGTTCCTCTCGGACCTCTGGTTGATCGCCGGCACGGGCGATGCGGTGGTGGATCGCCTAAGGCGCCTGGAGGCGAAGGGCGTGACCGGTGTCCACATCCCCGTGCACGTGCCCGACCCGTTCAGGCTGGTGGACGACCTCGGCAGATCGGTGATCCCGTTCGCGGCCGGGGTGGAGGCGTGAGGTCGGCCTTCCTCGACCGGTCCCGCCTACCGGTGCCCAGGGGCGGTGCGGCGCAGGGCCCGCTCGCTGGCCTCGACTTCACGGCCAAGGAGACCTTCGACGTGGCGGGGGAGCCCAGCTGCTTCGGCAACCCGGACTGGAGGGCCGGCGCCGCCGTGCCCTCGAAGGACGCACTCGCCGTCGAGCGCCTGCTCGATGCCGGGGCCCGGCTGACCGCCAGGACCACCGCCGACGAGCTCCTCTTCAGCCTCGTCGGCGACAACCACCACTACGGAGCGCCGGTGAACCCCCGGGTTGCGGGTGGCTTCACCGGAGGATCGTCGAGTGGGGCTGCGAGCTCCGTTGCATCGGGCTCCTGCGACTTCGCCCTGGGAAGCGACACCGGCGGATCCGTCCGAGTCCCTGCCGCGCTGTGCGGGCTGTTCGGCCTGCGGCCCACGTTCGGTCGGGTGCCCCGCGAGGGGTCGGTGCTCCTCGCCGAGTCCATGGACTGCGTGGGTTGGTTGACGGCGAGCGCCGGCTTGCTCGGCGTTGTCGGGCGGGTGCTGCTCGACGAAGGCAGCGACTCGAGCCCCGTCCGATCGGTGCTCTGGTGCCCGGAGCTGTGGGACGTGGCCGACAGGGACGTGAGGGACCCCCTGCTGGGCCTGGTGCCGGCGCTGGGGGAGCTGGCAGACGTTCGGCGCGTCCCGCTCCCGGACGGGATCGACCTATCCCAGAACGTGGAGAGCTATCGCGCGATCTCCTCGCGGGAGTTCTGGGAGCGTCACGGCCCTTGGGTGGAGACCACGGCCCCGAGCATCGGAGGGTCGGTCGCCGAGCGGGTCCGCTTCGGTTCCGAGCTGACCGGCGACGAGGTGGCTCTGGCAGCCAGGTGGAGGGAGCGGTTGAAGGCTGCCATGGGAGACCTCATAGAGCCCGGCACCGTCCTGTGCCTCCCGACCGCCCCGTGCTCGTTCCTCCCCAGGTCTTCCGGTGCCCACGAGCTCGACGAGTTCCGCGCCCGCGTGCTGCGGTTGACGTCGCTGGCCAGCCTCTGCGGCCTCCCGCAGCTGGCGATGCCCGTCTACCGATCGGAGGGCCCGCCCCTGTCGCTCTCCCTCATCGGATGGCAGGGCTCAGACGAGGTGCTCATGGACCTGGCCAGGAGCGCTGCGCCCCTGCTCGCCCCCTAGAGCCCGGCTGTAGGACTGCAGTCGGGCATCGGGCGCCGGAGCCGGTTGGATCAAGCGCTGATCGGCGGCCTGGTCAGCGAGAGGTCTGCTGATCCCACCTGATCGTTCGGTGCAGCAGGTGGGCGTAGTTGGCCTTCAGGTACTTGTAGTAGTGATCCATGTGGCGCTTCATCGCTGCGTGCGCCCTGGCGCCGTCGTGTGCCTCGACCGCGTCCACGATGAACATGTGCGCCTTGAGGATCTCGGCCTGGGTGGCCTCGGAGTAGCCCACGCCCTGCCCGATCCCGTCGTCGATCCCGTGGAGCGAGGCGAGCAGGAGCACGAAGAAGCTGTTGCCGGCGCGCTGGGCGATCAGGTCGTGGAACTCGGCGTTGTGCCGGAAGAACCCGCGCACGTCTCCCAGCGACTCGCTCATGCTCTGCACGGAGTCGCGCAGCTCCTTGAGGCAGCTGTCGGAGGTCTCCTCGGCTGCCATGGCGGCTATGGCCGGCTCGATGACCTGCCGCGCTCGGACGATCTCCTCGAATGCCACCCCTCGCATCTGCAGGAGGAGGGCGAGGGCGTTCGCCAGGTGGCCGCTGTCGGGCATGTCCACGATGGGACCCCTGCCCTGCTTCACCCATAGGACGCCCTGGGCTTCCAGGTATCGCAGGGCCTCCCTGAGGGTGCCGCGGCCCACGGAGTAGCGCCGGAGCATCTCCTGCTCGGAGGGCAGTGGGTCACCCGGCTCGAGGTTGCTCTCGGTGATGTCGTCCACGATCGAGCGCGCCACGATCATGGATACTTTCCTCGGCCTGGGGGCCGGGTTGGTCAGCGGCAAGTCGTGGTTGCGTGTCGGATCATCGACTGACATCAGCACACATCGTTCTCGTCGCCTTCAACGTCATTCCAGCGGGCGGTGCTCTGGGGATCCCTCGGTCAGAAAGTGATCCTAAGGATATCACCTTGCCGGATCTGCTAGATGGGGCCTGTTCGACCAGAGGTAGGGTCGCCAACCCGCGGAGGGGAGCTCCAGGTTCGCGGCGGACACACCTGGGCGTTGCCCCCGCCGGGTCGCCCGAGCCCCAGCGTTCGCAGCAAGGGCGCCGCCGTGCGAGCGTCCCGAATGTGCTCGGTCGCGTCCACGATCTCCAGCGGAGCTACACCAGATCGCCGAATGGCTCGACAGAGCATGCGGGTACCTGGGCGGGTTTCATAGAACTGAAATCGGACTACCTGTTGACAAATTCTTAGCTACAGGTAATCTGTTCACACCAGGACCCCACAACGGGGATCAGCGGTAACCTCTAAGGAGGCCGTCGTGTCAGTGAGCCTAGATGACCTGCGAGCGTTCACCTTCGTGGTAGAGGAGCGCAGCGTGAGCCGTGGAGCCACACGGCTCGGCGTCACGCAACAAGCGGTTTCGGAGCGCATCCGGCGGATCGAGCGTCAGCTCTCCATCGACCTGTTCCGCCGCCGGCCCTATGGCATGGAGCCCACCGCCGCCGGCTATCGCCTGCTGCCTTACGCGCAGAGAGTGGTCACCTTGGTCGACCAAGCGCTGAGAGTGGTTGACGACGACGACATGCTGCGGGTGTCCGTACAGGGATCCATCTCGTGGGCCCTCGCCTTCCTCCAGGACGATCCTGGTGGCGACCGCTTCGAGGTACGCCACGAGAGCCAGGCGGCAGACGTCCTGGCGGCCGTGGCCGACGGCAAGGTAGACGTGGGCTTCGGCTCGTTCCCGGCCTCGGCGGGGGTCGCCCCTTCGGGCGTCGCTCCCTCCGCCGGCCCCAAGGAAGAAGGTCGCGCCAGCGGGAACGGCGACGCCAACGGCAGCTCCACCGAAGCCGGGCCGGAGGCGGCTGCGGACGTCGCCGAAGGCGATGGGTTGCGCCCTGCGGGGCCTGGGCTCGATGAGCAGGCCCACGACCTGCCCGATCATCAGTTGCCTGGTCACCAGTTGCCCGGTCACCAGTTGCCCGGTCACCAGTTGATCGTTGAGACGC
>CAYNQN010000021.1:0-910 GCA_964399375.1 uncultured Rhabdothermincola sp.
GCGCGAGCTGCCCACCCGGGCCCAGATCGACGTGCCGGTGCGCGAGCAGCTCATCGTCGAGCTCTACTCCAAGTAGTCCCAACCCAAACCCGTCCCACTCACGACGTACTGAACCCCTGATCTAGAGGTAGATGCCATGCTGGTCATGCAGCGTCCAACGGTAGAAGCGCTCGGCGAGCCCGAAGGCAACCGCCAGCTCTTCGCCATCGGCCCATTGGAGCCGGGCTTCGGTCACACCCTGGGCAACTCCCTGCGCCGGACGCTCCTGTCGTCCATCCCCGGTGCAGCGGTTACCCAGGTGCGCTTCGACGACGCCCTCCACGAGTTCGACACCATCAAGGGGGTCACGGAGGACGTCACCGACATCATCTTGAACCTCAAGGACCTCGTGCTGCGGGTGCACGCCGAGGACCCGGTGACGCTCCGCCTCGACGTGCGGGGTGCCAAGGAGGTGACCGCGGCCGACATCCAGGCGACCGCCGATGTGGAGATCCTCAACACCGACCTCTCCATCGCCACGCTCAACGGCAGCGCTCACCTGGCCCTCGACATCACCGTCGGTCGTGGCGTCGGGTACGTGTCGGCAGATCGCAACAAGACCACGAGCACCATCGGCGTGATCCCGGTCGACTCGATCTTCTCGCCGGTCCGGCGTGTGACCTTCGCGGTGGAGCCCACCCGCCTCGAGCAGGCCACCGAGTTCGACCGCCTGGTCCTCGACGTGGAGACCGACGGCACCCTCACCCCTCGCGACGCCCTCTCGTCTGCGGGCGCCACGCTCCAGTCGCTGGTGGGTCTGGTGGCCGAGATGTCCGACGAGCCCGAGGGCCTGGAGCTCGGCGACGTGGGCACCGTTGCGGCGTGCTCCCACTGCCCCTGCCTGCGATCAAGGCCGGCCTTCCGGTGCTCG
>CAYNQN010000021.1:920-9903 GCA_964399375.1 uncultured Rhabdothermincola sp.
TCTCCGAGCGGCCTCGCAACTGCCTCAAGCGTGCCCAGGTGAACACCATCGGCGAGCTGCTCGGCAAGACCGAGGACGACCTGCTGGCGATCACCAACTTCGGCCAGAAGTCGCTCGACGAGGTCACCGCCAAGCTCGACGAGCGGGGCCTCTCGCTCACCTCCAGGATCTGAGACCATGCCTGCCACACCCAAGAAGGGCCGCCGTTTCGGCGGCGACGCCGCGCACCAGCGCCTGATGATGGCCAACCTGGCCGCATCGCTGTTCGCAGCCGAAGCCGTGGTGACCACGGAGGCCAAGGCCAAGGCCCTCCGCCCCATCGCCGAGAAGCTGATCACCAAGGCCCGGAAGGGCGGCCTGCACAACCACCGCCAGGTGGTCAGCTACCTGGGTGACCGGGAGATGGCCTCCAAGCTCTTCGACGACATCGGGCCTCGCTACTCCGAGCGCCCCGGTGGCTACACGCGCATCTTGAAGCTCGGGCCTCGCCACGGCGACAACGCGCCGATGGCGCGCATCGAGCTGGTCTAGCGGCCTACTGGCGCCGGCGCCGGTGACGCTGTTCGAAGATCCCAGCAGCGCGTCGGCCACCGGTGCAGTCGGGGCCGGTGATCCTGGCCCCGACGAGGAGACCTCCTCGCACGCGACCGTGCGGGTGCGGCTCACCGTGGCATACGACGGGTCGGGCTTCCACGGCTTCGCAGCCAACCCCGGCGTCGCGACCGTGGGCGGCACCCTGGAGCGGACCCTGACCCGGGTCCTGCGCCACCCCGTGACCCTCACCGTGGCCGGCCGCACCGATGCGGGGGTCCACGGATGGGGCCAGGTGGTGAGCTTCGACGCTCCTGCCGAGGGCCTCGACCTCGACGCCGTGCTGGTGGCGGTCAACAAGATGTGCGGGGGCTCCATCGTGGTGCGTGAGGCGTCGGTGGCCGACCCCGGTTTCGACGCCAGGTTCTCGGCTCGTGGGCGGGTGTACCGCTACACGGTGCTCAACCGGCCCGTCCCCGATCCCTTCCTCGCGGCGACGTCGTGGTGGGTGTCCCAGCCCCTCGACCTGCGGGCGATGCAGCTGGGTTGCGACCCCCTCATCGGGGAGCACGACTTCAGCTCCTTCTGCCGGAGGGTCAAGGTGGCCGAGGGCGAGCAGCCCCCCTCGCTGGTGCGCCGGGTCATCGACGCCCGGTGGGAGGACGCTGGCGACGGGATCCTGCGCTTCCACATCGAGGGCAGGGCCTTCTGCCACCAGATGGTGCGCTCGGTGGTGGGCACGCTGGTGGAGATGGGCTCCGGGAGGCGCAGGGCCGGTGAGATGGCCGCCATCCTGAGGGCCCGGGACCGCTCGGTGGCCGGCCAGCCGGCCCCGCCGCACGGCCTGGTGCTCTGGGGGGTCAGGTACTGAGAGCGGGCGCCTATCGGCGCACGCTCTCAGACATGCTCTCCCGCTCTTGCCTGCTTCGCAGGCGGGCCGCTCGGGCCACGGCCTCGCCGATCGGCTCGGCCTCCAGGCGGTGCTGCCAGAGCGCGTCTCCAGGTTCGTCCACGACCCGGCGGGGTAGAGTCGATCCATGTCCAGCGAGGGATATCACGAGCCGTTCGAGTTGCTGCCGGCCGACGTGGTGGAGCGCCACAGGGCCGTCGAGTCGATCATGGAGGAGCTGGAGGCGGTCGACTGGTACGACCAGCGCGTCGCCGCCACGTCCGACGAGAGCCTGGGCGCCGTGCTGGCCCACAACCGCGACGAGGAGAAGGAGCACGCGGCGATGACCATCGAGTGGCTCCGCCGCCACGACCCCGTCTTCTCCGGTCACCTGCAGACGTACCTGTTCACCGAGGGATCCATAACCGAGATCGAGCACGAGGCCGAGCACGGCGGGGGCGAGTCGGGCGGCGGCTCCGGCTCGGCGGCCGCCGACGGGAGCCTGGGCATCGGAAGCCTGAGGAGCGTGAGATGAACCACCTGCTGCGGAGCAAGGCCCCCATCAGCGATCGGGCATGGGAGGAGATCGACCAGGAAGCCAAGCGCACCCTCGAGCACTTCCTCGCCGGGCGAAAGCTCATGGATCTCACCGGCCCGAAGGGGTGGGACCACTCGGCGGTGCCGACGGGCCGTGCCCCCGAGGTGGGCACGTTGCAGCGCGGGACGGTGTTGGCCAGGGCGAGGGAGGTGCAGCCCATGGTGGAGCTGCGCACGCCCTTCGAGGTCTCCCGCAGCGAGCTGGACGCCATCGACCGTGGCGCCTGCGATGCCAACCTGGACCCCGTGATCGAGGCGGCCAAGTCGGCGGCCCTGGGCGAGGACGAGGCGCTCTTCCACGGCTTCGGGCCTGGCGGGATCGTGGGCCTCACCGAGGCAAGCCCCCACACCGCGGTGGACATCAGCTCCGACTACGAGCGCTACCCGCGCTTCGTGGCCCGGGCCATGGCTCGCCTGCAGGACGCCGGCGTGGAGGGTCCGTACGCCATCGCCCTCGGTCCGCGCTGCTACATCGGCGTGGTCGAGGAGTCGGAGATGGGCGGCTACCCGGTGCTCCAGCACCTCGAGCTGATCCTGGGTGGCCCGGTGGTGCGGGCCCAGGCAGTGAACGGAGCGGTGGTGCTGAGCCTGCGCGGAGGCGACTTCGAGATCGTCGCCGGCCAGGACCTTTCGATCGGCTACACCGGCCACGACGACGACGTAGTTCGCCTCTACATAGAGGAGAGCCTCACCCTGCGGGTGTGCTCCCCCGAGGCGGCCATCCACCTCGCCTACCCGGACTGAGTGCATTGGTGCCGACTCCACAGGTGTCGCCGGCGCCAGGACCGAGCCCTTGGGCGAGGACCCGGGGATGTTTCGCGGATCCGGGTGTCGTCCGTGCTGCTGCTCCGCAGCGCTGCGCAGCGGTGACCCCGCTACAACTGGCCTAGCTTGCCGATGGTCGGCGGACGGCCGTAAGCTGCTACGTCCCTGTCCACACCCGTGGACGTCTCGGCTTGACTGGAAATCGACGTGAGCACTTACACGCCTAAGAGCAGCGAGATAGAGCGCCGGTGGCACGTCGTCGACGCGGAGGGCCTGGTGCTCGGCCGCGTGGCCACGGAGGTCGCCCGGCTGTTGCGAGGCAAGCACAAGCCCATGTTCGCTCCCCACATGGACACCGGCGACCACGTGATCGTGGTCAACGCCGACAAGATCGTGCTCACGTCCGACAAGGCCGACAAGGTCAAGATCTACCGTCACTCGGGCTACCCGGGTGGCATCAAGTCCGAGACCTACGGAGAGCTCCTGCGGCGCAAGCCCACCGAGGGAGTTCGCCGTGCGGTCAGGGGCATGCTCCCCAAGAACCGGCTGGGTCGCCAGATGCTCCGGAAGCTGAAGGTGTACGCCGGTCCCACCCATCCCCACGCCGCCCAGCAGCCCCAGCAGCTAGTGCTGGAGCATGCCAGGGCCCGCAGCTGATCCCAGAGGATCCATCACGATGACCCAGCCCCTCGTGCAGTCGACCGGTCGCCGCAAGCGCGCCGTGGCCCGGGTGCGCATCCGCCCCGGCAACGGCCAGATCCTGGTTAACAACCGTCCCGTGGAGGGCTACTTCCCCTCCGAGGCGCACCGCATGGTTCTCACCGAGCCCCTCCGCATCACCAACACGGCCGAGACCTACGACGTCGACGCCACCATCGACGGGGGCGGCGTCTCCGGGCAGGCAGGGGCCCTGCGCCACGGCATCGCCAGGGCGCTGGCCGAGCTCGATACGGAGCTGCGGCCCGAGCTCAAGCGGGCAGGCTTCCTCACGCGTGACGACCGCGAGAAGGAGAGCAAGAAGTACGGCCTGAAGAAGGCCCGGAAGGCTCCGCAGTACTCCAAGCGCTGATCGGGTCTCCTTGTCGCTGCGCTTCGGCACCGACGGGGTGCGAGGGCCGGCCGAGCAGCTGGACGACCGCTTCGTAGCTGCGCTGGGCAGCGCGGTCGCAGCCGTGGTGGGGTCCGGCTCCCACGGTGAGCTCGCCGACCCGGGCTTCGTCATCGGGCGCGACCCTCGATCCTCTGGCCCGCGCATCGAGGCCGCCCTCACCAGGGGCCTGGCTGCCGGTGGCCTGGTCGCCCGCTCGGCGGGAGTGGTCACCACACCCGCCCTGGCGTGGCTCTCGGCATCCATGGGCGTGCCGGCAGCGATGATCTCGGCCTCCCACAACCCCGCCGCAGACAACGGCATCAAGGTGTTCGCTGCCGGAGGCCGCAAGCTGGGCGACGACGTGGAGCGCGCCATCGAGGCCGAGCTCGACCGCTTCCTGGGATCCTCCGCACCCGACGCACCCGACGACCCCGGGGCGAAGGGCTCCGACGGCGCCGACCCTGCCTCCGGAACCGGGCGCCTGGAAGCGCTGGGGCCCGGGGCCACCACCGGCTACCGGGCGGCCGTGGTGGGCTCGCTGGAGGGGCGGACGCTCGCTGGGATGCGTGTGGTGATCGACTGCGCCAACGGAGCGTCATCGCTGCTAGCGCCCTTGGTGCTGGAGGCGCTGGGAGCGGAGGTGACGGCGATCGGCGCCTCACCCGACGGCACCAACATCAACGACGGTTGCGGATCCACCCACCCGGCCATGCTCCAGGAGGCGGTGGCCGGCTCCGGTGCGAGCGTGGGCCTGGCCTTCGACGGCGACGCGGATCGGGTGCTGGCCGTGGACGAGGACGGCAACCTGGTCGACGGCGATCACCTGCTAGCGCTGTGCGCGCTGGACCTGCAGCGGCGGCACAAGCTGGCGGGCGACACCGTGGTGGTGACCGTGATGAGCAACCTGGGACTCCGCCAGGCACTTGCCCGCTCCGGCATAGAGGTGGTGGAGACCCCGGTGGGCGACCGCTACGTGCTGGAGGCCCTGGAGGCCGGCGGGTGGTCGCTGGGAGGCGAGCAGTCGGGTCACATCATCTTCCGCACCTTCAGCGAGCTGGCCGTCACGGGCGACGGCTTGCTCACCGGCGTGCAGCTGCTCGACCTGGTCGCCCGCAGCGGTAGGCCGCTGTCGGCCCTCGCAGCGGAGGCCATGACCACCGTGCCCCAGGTGCTGCGCAACGTGGCCGTGGCCCGCCGGCCCGGGAGCGTCCCCGACGACATCGCAAGCGCCGCCGCCCGCGAGCAGGCCGCCCTGGGGGACGCGGGGCGGGTGCTCGTGAGGCCCAGCGGCACCGAGCCGCTCGTGAGGGTGATGGTGGAGGCCACCGACGCCGCTGAGGCCGACTCGGTGGCCGATCGCCTGGTGGCCGTGGTCGAGCGATCTCTCGGGCCACCGGCGTAGGCTCGAAGCCTCATGTGCGGCATCATCGCGGTCGTCCGCCGCAAGGCCCAGCGGCCCGTCCCTGCCTCGTCGCAGGTCGTGGGGCTCGTGGAGCCCGTGGCCTCGCTCATGGCCGGCCGCCCGGAGCCCGACGAGCTCGCAGGCGCGCTCGGAGGCTGCGCCGAGAGGCTGAGCCGGGCCGACAAGCTGCTGAGGGGGGTGCCCGGGACGCGCGCCCTGCTGGGTGACCCCGGGCTGCTCGCGACCCTGGACGAGCTCTTGGGCTCGGTTTGCAGGAGCGTCGAGGCCCTCGAGGCCGATCTCGACTCCTCGTTGCTGCGAGTCGGTGCCCTCGACGGCGCCGGAGCGGACGGCGACACCCAGGTGGAGGAGGTGAACGCCGGCCTCATCGCTCTCAAGGACGCCCTCTGGGCCATCCAGCGCGACCGCCTCCGCACGGCGCGCGCCGTCGGCGAGCTGGCAGGGGCCGAACCAGGCGAGGCAGCCGTCGCGGCGTTCACGTCGATCCAGCAGGCGCTGTCGGCACTCGACCGCCTCGAGGTGCGAGGGCGCGACTCGGCGGGTCTGTACGTGCTGGTGCGCGACCACGGCCTGGACCTCGACGACCCGTCCCTGGTGGCATCGCTGCGGGAGCGTGGCCGTGACCCGCTCTTCGGCTCCCTGTCGGTGCGAGTCGCCGACGGCCACCTCGGCTTCGTCTACAAGGCAGCGGCGGAGATCGGCGAGCTGGGCGACAACACCAGGGCCCTGCGGGCGGCCATCCGCGACGACGGGCTGCTGAAGGCGGCATTGGCGGCCCCCTCGGCACAGGCCCTGGTGCTCGGCCACACCCGCTGGGCCAGCGTGGGGACGATCTCGGCGGCCAACGCCCACCCCCTCGACTCCGAGGAGCTGGATGCAGCCGCCGGACCGTACGTGACGGCTGCCCTCAACGGCGACGTCGACAACTTCGCCGACCTCAAGGCCTCTTCGGGCCTGGCGATAGCGCCCGAGATAACCACCGACGCGAAGGTCATCCCCACGCTGGCGTCGCGTCGGATAGCAGCCTCTGCCGGGCCGGACGGCCTCGCCGACGTGCTGGAGGCCTTCCGGTCCACGGTGAACAAGCTCGACGGGTCGATGGGGATCGCCGCCAGCTCGGCCAGCGAGCCCGCCGACCTCCTGCTGGCCCTGCGGGGGAGTGGGCAGGCGCTCTACGTGGGCTTGGCGGAGGACGCCTACATCGTGGCCAGCGAGCCCTACGGGGTGGTGGAGGAGGCCGAGCGCTACCTGCGGATGGACGGCGAGACCATGGCCGAGGTGGGCAACCCCGCCAGCCGTGGGCAGCTGGTTCGCCTGAGGGGCGACGGGGCGGGGTCCATCGAGGGCATCGAGCGGGCCTCTTACGACGGCCGGGCTCTCCCGGTCGTCGAGGGCGACCTGGCGAGGCCCCAGATCACCACCCGCGACATCGATCGGGGCGACTTCCCCCACTTCCTCCTGAAGGAGATCTCGCAGGCGCCCGACTCGTTCCGCAAGACCTTGCGGGGCAAGCTCGTGGAGACACCCGAGGGCCTCGAGGTGCGGATGCCCGAGGGCGTGCTGAGCGAGGACCTCCGCCGGCGCCTGCGCGACGGCCACGTGAAGCGCGTCCTGGTGATCGGCCAGGGCACCGCAGCCGTGGCAGGCCACAGCCTTGCGGTGGGCCTGGGCGTGGCGGCCCCGGATGCAGACCTGGCGGTGATCCCAGTGCTGGCCACCGAGTTGTCGGGCTTCGACCTGCGTGCCGACATGAGCGACACGCTGGTGGTGGCCATCAGCCAGTCGGGCACCACCACCGACACCAACCGCACGGTCGATCTGGTGAGGGCCAGGGGGGCCTCGGTGATCGCCATCGTCAACCGCCGCAACAGCGACCTCACCGACAAGGTCGACGGCGTGCTCTACACGAGCGACGGGCGAGATGTGGAGATGGCCGTCGCCTCCACCAAGGCCTTCTACTCCCAGATCGCCGCCTGCTTCCTCCTGGCGTTCGCCATCAGCGCCGAGGTGCGAGGCGAGCCGACCCCCACGGCCGAGGCCATGTCGGTGCTGGAGGCGCTGCGGTCGCTGCCCGAGGCGATGACCACCACGCTCGCGCTGCGGCCCCAGCTTGCCCGGGCGGCGCAGGAGCTGGCTCCCCGGCGCCGCTACTGGGCCATCGTGGGCAACGGGGTCAACCGCATCGCCGCTGCGGAGCTGCGCATCAAGCTCTCCGAGCTCTGCTACAAGTCGATCGCCTGCGACAGCACCGAGGACAAGAAGCACATCGATCTCTCCTCCGAGCCGCTCATCGTGGTGTGCGCCGCGGGCCTGAACGGGTCCACTGCCGACGACGTGGCGAAGGAGGTGGCGATCTACCGGGCGCACAAGGCCGCCCCCCTGGTGATCGCCACCGAGGGCGACGCCCGCTTCGGCGCTGCCCTTCAGGCGGTGCTGGTTCCCCAGACCCATCCCTCGCTGGCCTTCGTGCTGGCCGCCATGGCGGGCCACCTCTTCGGCTACGAGGCGGCGCTGGCCATAGACGCCCAGGCGCTCCCGCTGCGCGAGGCCAGGGCCGCGGTGGAGACGGTGGTGGCCGAAGCGGGGGCCGATGACGGCCTCGTGCTGCTGGAGCGGCTGAACCAGCGCCTGGTGCCCTTGGCAGCCCGCTTCTTCGACGACCTGCGCTCCGGCGAGCACGACGGGCACCTGGACGCCAGCGCGGCCGTGAAGCTGGCCTCGCTGCTGCGCTACGCCCTCGGCACCGTGCCGCTGGAGTCGTACCAGGCAGAGCACGGCAAGGTGGGTACACCGGCCGTGGTGATGGAAGACCTGCTGGCGGCGCTCACCAGGGCCATCGAGGAGCTGACCCGGCCGGTGGACGCCATCAAGCACCAGGCCAAGACGGTGACCGTGGGCATCTCGCGTGCCGACGAGACGCTGCTCTCGGTGCGCCTGGTGCGAGAGGTGCTCGACACCGGCGTGGCGCGCGACCACCTCAGCTACAGCGCCCTGCGCACGCTGGCCGCCCTCGATCCGCTGGTGGCCGACGTGCTGGGCTACACCCGCTACGCCGTCGAGCGGTATGCCACCGATGGGGCTGCGGCATCCGTCGCCCTCGGCGAGGTTCCCGGCGTTGCGCCGGAGCAGACGGCGGTGGTGGTCGACAAGGGTGGGCTGGGCCGTGAGCTGCGCAGCCGCACCGAGGACAACCCGGTGCTGCGGGGAACGAAGCACCGTGTGGCCAACGAGCGCCAGGTGCTGCTGGCCCGGGGTCGCAGCGACGGCCGCACGGTGCTGATAGTGCCCGAGCTGAAGGAGGGGGTCACGGTGGGCCTCTCGCTCCTGCACGTGTCGCTGGTGGAGAGCCTGCCGCTCACCACGCTGCGCGGGGTGCTGGCCGGCTACCGCGACCGCTACGAGGCCATCAAGGACGCCGTCACCGAGACGGAGCCCACGTTCCGCGACGACCTGCTCGCCGACGTCCCGCTCGTGGAGCTGATGACCGATCCGGTCTACGAGCTGGCCGAGCGCTGGAGATGAATCGGCCTCACTCGTGACTTCGGCCTCACTCGTTCGCTTCGCTCTCTCCGTTCGGCCGAGCTTGAAGGAGCGGCCTTCGGCCGCCGCTTCCTGTGTGCTCACGGCAAGCCGAGTCGCACACGGCGAGGGGGGGTCGCGGAGCGCCCCCCTCGCGCTCCCCCCAAGG
>CAYNQN010000021.1:10003-20905 GCA_964399375.1 uncultured Rhabdothermincola sp.
CGACGTGGCGGCCTGGCTGCCCCGGCGCCCACCCGAGGCCCACAAGTGGCAGACGGCCCTCTGCCTGGTGGCGGGGAGCCCGGGGATGTCGGGGGCGGCAGCGTTGGCGGCCGGCGGCGCCCAGCGAGCGGGAGCCGGCTACGTGCGGCTCTGCACCCCCGGTGGCCTGGCCTCGGGAGCCCCCGTGGAGGTCGTCCAGGTGGCCCTGCCTGCCGAGAGCTGGTCGGAGAGGGTCCTGAAGGATCTGCACCGCTTCTCGGCGCTGGTCGTGGGCAATGGCCTCGGCACCTCTGACGAGACCGAGGCCGAGGTCCGGCGAGTCGTGAGCGGCGCTGCTGATGTGCCCACCCTGGTCGACGCCGACGGCATAACCGCCCTGGGGTCCGATGCCGCCGAGGTGATCGGCGCTCGCGTCGCTACAGGCGCCGAGCCCACCGTGGTCCTCACCCCTCACGACGGCGAGTTCGCCAGGTTGGCCGGCGGTCCCCCGGGGCCCGACCGCATCGCCTCGGCGAGGGACCTGGCCGCCCACCTGGGGGCGGTGGTGCTGCTCAAGGGGTCGCTCACGATCGTGGCCCACCCCGACGGCCGGGTGCTGCTCAGCAACACGGGCGACTCACGCCTCGCCACGGCCGGCACTGGCGATGTGCTGGCGGGGGTGATCGGGGCCCTCTGCGCGCAGGGCGTGGACGTGTGGCGGGCGGCCGGCGCCGGCGCTTTCATCCACGGGCTGGCGGGAGCCCTAGGCTGGCGCATCGGGCTGGTGGCCGGCGACCTGCTGTCCACGCTCCCGCCAGTGCTGCAAGAGCTCACCTACGCCCGAGGAGGGGCCTGATGCTGCGTGATGTCCCGGTGCGGGATGTGATGACCACCGAGGTGGTCTCGTTCACGCCCGACCAGAACGTCCAGGAGGCCATGACCCAGCTCCTCGACCGGGGAGTCGACGCGGGTCCGGTGGTGAACGACCGTGGCGAGGTCGTGGGGATGCTCTCCACCGGCGACCTGATCGTGGAGGAGGCCAGGGTCCACTTCCCGACGGTCGTCAACTTCTTGGGGGTGAACGTCACGCTCCCGTTCAGCGAGCGCAAGCTCGACGAGACGATGGAGAAGGCGCTCGGGGCGCTGGTCGGCGATGTCATGACCGACCGACCCCAGGTGGTGGGGCCCGACGACACCGTTGAAGATGCCGCCACGATCATGCACGACCACGACTTCTCGCGACTGCCCGTGGTCGACGGCGACGGGCGCCTCGTGGGCCTCCTCGCCAGGGGCGACATCGTGCGGGCCATCGTCGAGGGCGCCGGAGACGGCGCCGGCGGTGCGTCCGGCGACCCGGGCTCGGCAGGCTGAGGCTCGTCAGGACGGCGACCCGTGCGAGCAGCGCGAGCGGAGGTCGATCTGGGGGCCGTCGCCCACAACGTGGCGACGCTTGTGGAGATGGCGGCGCCTGCGGCGCTGTGCGCCGTGGTGAAGGCCGATGGCTACGGCCACGGTGCCATAGCGGTGGGCGAGGCGGCGCTGGCGGCAGGGGCCTCGTGGCTGGGGGTGGCGCTGGTTGAGGAGGGCGCCGTGCTGCGCAAGGCGGGGATCTCGGCACCCATCCTGCTGCTCTCGCAGGCCCGGGCGGGCGACCTGGAGGCTGCGCTGCGCTGGGACCTGCGAGTGAGCGCGTACACGCCTGAGGGCGTGGAGGCCGCTGGGAACGCGGCAGGAAGGTTGGGGAAGGTCGCCAAGGTCCACCTGAAGGTCGACACCGGCATGAACCGGGTGGGGTGCCGGCCCTCCGAGGCCCTCGACCTGGCCCGGGCGGTCGACGAGCACCCCCACCTGGAGCTGGAGGCCGTGTGGACCCACTGCGCTGCGGCCGACGAGCCAGGGAGCTTCACCGACGAGCAACTGGACCTGTTCGACGCCACGGTGGCAGCCCTGGAGGCCGCCGGGCTGCGGCCCCCGATGCTGCACGCGGCCAACTCTGCCGCCACCATCGACCACCCGAGGGCCCGCATGGACCTGGCCCGCGTGGGCATCGCCATCTACGGCCTGACCCCCTCGCCCTCGCTGGCCGGGCGTGCTCCGCTGCGGCCGGCGATGACCCTTCGGGCCGAGGTGTCGATGGTGAAGAGGGTCCCTGCCGGCGAGTCGGTCTCGTACGGTCGCCGGCACGTCACCGACCGGGAGACGACGGTGGCCACCGTTCCCATCGGCTACGCCGACGGCGTGCCGCGCCGGTTGGCGGCAGCCGGGGGACAGGTGCTGGTGGGCGGGCAACGCCGACCCATCGTGGGCGTGGTGACCATGGACCAGCTCATGGTGGACGTGGGCGACGACGAGGTGTCGGTGGGCGACGAGGTGGTGCTCATCGGAGAGCAGGGCGACGAGCGGGTCACCGCGGACGAGTGGGCGGAGCTCCTGGGGACCATCAACTACGAGGTGGTTTGCGCCATCGGCCCCCGCGTGCCCCGCACCTACCTGCGACCCTGATCCGGTCGCGCCGGCCTCACCGGCGGGCCACGGCCTGGTGCATCGGGCGCCGGTAGGCTCAGAAGCCGTGCCGATCGCCCTGGAAGTGCTGCGCGACGAGGCGCTGGGGTGCACGCGTTGCAAGCTCGCCGGCCTCGGGCGGACCCAGGTCGTGTTCGGGATGGGGGACGCCTCCGCGGACGTGATGTTCGTGGGAGAGGGCCCTGGTGCCGAGGAGGATCGCCAGGGGCTCCCCTTCGTGGGCCGCTCGGGGAAGCTCCTCGACCAGCTGCTCGCCGAGGAGCTGGGGATCACGCGGGAGCAGGTGTACATCGCCAACGTGGTGAAGTGCCGACCTCCGGGCAACCGCGACCCGGAGACCGACGAGATCGAGTCGTGCCGGCCGTGGCTGGAGCGCCAGATCGAGCTGGTGGCGCCTGTGGTCCTGGTGACCCTGGGGAAGTTCGCCGCTCAGCTCCTGCTGGCCACCGATGAACCCATCTCACGCCTCAGGGGCCGCGTCCACCCCTACGGTGCGGGGGTGCTCGTGCCCACCTTCCACCCGGCCTACGCCCTGCGTGGCGGGGGAGAGCCGCTGGCCAAGATGCGATCCGACCTCATAAGGGTCAAGCAGGCTCTCGCCGAGCGGGGACGGCTCGCTGGGGAGCCCACGACCGGGGCGGGCGACCGATGATCTCTTGCACCACCGGCTCGAGCGACGAGACCCGAGAGCTGGCAGCTGCGCTGGCAGCTCTCGCCAAGCCCGGCGACCTGATCCTCTTGGTGGGCGAGCTGGGGGCAGGCAAGACGGTGTTCGCACAGGGCTTCGGGAGGGGTCTCGGCGTGACCGATCGCATCACCAGCCCAACGTTCGCGCTGCACAACCGCTACGAGGGGCGCCTCCGGCTGGAGCACCTCGACGTCTACCGCCTGGGCGACCTCGACGAGGTGGCCGACCTGGACCTGCCAGAGCTGATCGACCCCGGCCAGGGCGGTGACGAGGGGGGCGTCGTGCTGGTGGAGTGGGGAGACACGATCAGCCCCGCGCTGCCTGCGGACTACCTGGAGGTTCGCCTGGTCGCCTGGTCGCCGGGCGAGGACGGAGGAGCAGGAGAGGTGCGAGACGCCACAGGCAGCGACGACCCGGAGCGTCGGGCGGTGTCGGTGAGTGCCGTGGGCCCCTCGTGGTCGGCGCGCTCGCGTGCCATGGCCGAGGCGCTTGCGCCCTGGGCCGGCACCGCGGGAGAGCCGGAGGGCGGTGACAGCTGATGCTGATACTCGGCATAGACACGGCAACCCCCCAGGTGAGCGTGGCCATCGGGGGCCACGAGGGTGTCCTGGCGTTCACCGGCTCGGCGCGCGGCCGTCAGCACGCGGAGGTGCTCACTCCCGCCATCGAGGTCACCTGCCGCCAGGCCCGCGTGGAGCTGAGCGAGATCTCGGTGGTGGCGGTGGACCTGGGGCCGGGCCTGTTCACGGGGTTGCGCGTGGGTGTCGCCGCCGCCAAGGCGATAGCGCACGCCCTGCGAGTGCCCATGATCGGGATCACCAGCCTCGACCTGGTGGCGCTCCCCGTGCGGTTCAGCAGCCGGCTGGTGATAGCAGCGGTGGACGCCCGCAGGGGCGAGATCTTCTTCGCCCTCTACCGGCAGGTGCCCGGCGGGATGCAGCGCATCACCGAGCCGAGGGTGGGCTCGCCGGAGGACCTGGCCTCGGAGATAGTCGCCCGCGACCAGGACTCGCTGCTGGTGGGCGACGGCGCCCTCCGGTACCGGGAGGTGTTCGAGCCGCTCGCCGGGGTGGAGCTGGCCGACGGGTCGCTGGCCTTCCCCTCCGCTTCCTCGCTGGTGCACCTGGCGCACTCCCAGGCCCTGCGAGAGCAGTTCGTGAAGCCGTGGGAGCTGTCGCCGCTCTACCTGCGCAAGCCCGACGCCGAGGCCAACTGGACCACCCGCGATGGGTGACGCTGCGGAGCACAGCGGAGCAGCTAGGGGAGTGAGACCCGGATCCGCGAAGTACTCATCGGGCCCTCGCCCAAGGGCTCGGTCCAAGGCGCCGGCGACGCCTGTGGAGCCGGAGCGAGGGGGCACGGGTGGCGTCCGGATCTCGCCCATGAGGAGGAGGAACCTCAAGGGGGTTCTGCGCATCGAGCGGCAGGCCTACGTGCGGGGGTGGTCGCTGGGGCTGTTCCTGAGCGAGCTGTCGCGACCCGACGACCGCATCTACCTGGTGGCCGTGGCCGACGGCGAGGTAGTGGGCTTCGCCGGCCTGCTGGTGGTGACCGACGAGGGCCACATCACCAACATCGCCGTGGAGAAGGGTTGGCAGGGCAAGGGGGTGGCCACGCGCCTCGTGCTGGAGCTGGCCAGGCGTGCGCTGGCCATGGGGGTCGACGGGCTCACCCTGGAGGTGAGGCCTTCCAACCAGGCGGCGCGGGCCCTCTACCGCCGCTTCGGGATGGCTCCCGTAGGCGTGAGGCCGGGCTACTACAGCGAGCCCGACGAGGACGCGCTGATCATGTGGGCCACCCAGATCTCGTCCGAGGGCTACCAGCAGCGCCTGGCGGCGATAGACCGGTCCTTGGAGCAGCGCGAGAGCGATCGAACCCAGGAGCGGACCCGATGAGGATCCTCGGCATTGAGACGTCGTGCGACGAGACGGCTGCTGCCGTGGTGGAAGACGGCAAGCACGTCATCTCCTCGGTGGTGAGCAGCCAGGTGGACCTCCACGCCCGCTATGGGGGAGTGGTGCCGGAGGTGGCGAGCCGAGCGCACGTGGAGCTGCTCACCCCCGTGGTGGCCCAGGCGTTGGTGGAAGCCGGTGTAGCCGACGACAGCGTCGATGCCGTCGGGGCAACCGTTGGCCCCGGCCTGGTGGGGGCCCTATTGGTGGGGGTGAGCGCCGCCAAGGCCCTGGCGCTCGTGTGGGGCGTGCCCTTCGTGGCCGTCAACCACCTGGAGGCACACCTCTACGCTGCCTTCCTGGAGGAACCCGACCTCGAGCTCCCGCTGGTGGTGCTGCTGGTCTCGGGTGGCCACACGATGGTGGTGCTCATGGAGGGCCACGGTCGCTACCGGATCCTCGGCAGCACCATCGACGACGCAGCGGGCGAGGCTTTCGACAAGGTGGCCCGCTTCCTCGGACTCGACTACCCCGGGGGGCCTGCCATCGACCACGCGGCGCTGCAGGGCGATCCGGCTGCCGTCGACTTCCCACGCGCCATCCTCGACGCCGGCTACGACTTCTCGTTCAGCGGGTTGAAGACCGCCGTTATCAACCACGTGCGCAGGCACCCCGAGGTCTCCACCGAGGATGTGGCCGCCTCGTTCCAGGAGGCCGTGGTGGACGTGCTCGTGGCCAAGGCGCGCCGGGCCGTCGAGGAGCACCAGGCGAAGGGCCTGGTGCTGGCGGGCGGTGTGGCAGCCAACTCCCGGCTGCGCGAGCAGGCGCTGGACGTGTGCGCGAGGGGCGGCTACCGGGCCTTCCTCCCGAGCCGGGCGATGTGCACCGACAACGCCGCCATGGTGGCCGCAGCGGCGTGGTGGCGCTTGCGCTCCGACGGCCCGAGCCCCCTCGACGTGGGCGCGCAGCCCAACCTGGCCCTTCCCAGCCTCCCCTGAACCGGGGATCCCTCAACCCGCCGAACCGGCGGTCGCTCAGAAGAGCCCGTTGAGCTCACCCCGGTCGTGGATCCCTAGCTTCTGGTACGTGTTGGCGAGGTGGTAGCCGACGGTGCGCACCGAGATGAACAGGCGCTGGGCGGTCTCGGCGTTGCTGAGGCCCGAGGCAACGGCGCGCGCGATCTCGTACTCGCGCGGCGTGAGCACCGACAGCACTGGATCGGCGGGGTTCGCCGCACGCCGCACTCCGCACGCGGCGAGCTCGGCCGTGGCGCGGGCCGTCCAGGGCTCCGCCCCCAGGGAGGCGAAGATCGCCTGCGCCTCGGTGAGCTTGCGGACGGCTGCGGATCGCTGGCGTCGACGTCGGAGCACCTCCCCCCACACCAGCAGGCAACGCGCTTCGGCGAAGCGGTCGATCGCCGTCCGAAAGTGGTCGAGGGCCCGATCGAAGGCCGCGAGATCGCCCTCGATCCGGCCGCGCTCGAGCTCGAGGGCTCCGGCGATGGTCGGTGCGGAGAGGGGCGCGGTGAAGTCTTGGTAGCGCCCGACCACGGCTCGGGCCTCGTCGACGCGGCCCAGCCGCAGGAGAGCCGAGACGTGGTCGTTGAAGCGGCAGTTCAGCGACGGCGCCCCGAACGCATGGTGCAGCTCGATCGACTCAGCGTCGGCGTATGCGGCCACCGCCGCCTCGTACTCACCGCGGTTCACGTGGATCCCAGCGCGGACGACGACGGCCGCGAACGCCGACCACGGCGCATCGGGCGGGACGACCTCCCCGGCCAGGGAGAGCATGTCCTCAGCCGCCCGGTCGTCGCCGCGCAGCACGGCGAGCTGAGCCTGGTGGAGGCGGTTGGAGCCCTCGACCATGGCCAGCTCGCCGTCGATGGCGATCCGCAGCGTGATGGTGAGCTCGAGGTCGGCGCGGCCCCAGTCGCCTCGTCGCATCGCGCACAGGCCCGAAAGCTGCCTGGCGGTGGCGCGCAGCCCGGACAGCGGCGGCAGGTCGAACTGCTCCATGCGGTCCACCAACCGCTCGCACGCATCGACGTGGTCGAGCCACAGCAGGGTGTACCCGGCGACGATGACCGCGCCGGTCTCCCCGAGGGAGCGGGGCACCGTGAGGTCCTCGATCCACGGGCCCCGGAGCATCTCCACGGACCCGGGCACACCACGCACAGCGTCGGCGACGACGTAGGCCGGTCGTGGCTCGGGAAACCGTTGCCGCAGCACGTCGGTGAGCCCCTGGGGGCGGTCCAGGCCCCAGGCGTCGCATGCGACGGCGACCGTCGTGAGGAGGTCCTCGGCAGAGCCCGTCTCCGGTCCGTCGAGCAGCCGCCCGGCCAGGCGCACCAGCTCGCCGTGATCGGTCTTCCCGGATTCCGAGCGCCACAGGCCCAGGCCCAGCCGATGGCTCTGCCACCTGGCCCTGGTGGTGTCGTCGGGTGCCAACTCCACCAGGTGGTCGAGGTGCTCGACCGCCCGAGCGGTGAGGCCGGCGGCCAGCAGGCACTCGACGGCGCTCTCGGTGCAGGCGTACCGCCGCTGCGCGTCGGGTGTGTGCGTGACAGCGGCCAGCCAGCACTCGGCGGCTTCGGAAAAGGCACCGCGCGACTGCGCCACCGCAGCAGCATCGGCGAGAACGTCGGCGATGGCTTGCTGCGGGACGGCCGACGCGTGGTGCAGGTGCCAGGCACGAGCCACGACGTCCTCGGCGCTCTCGGCGTGCAGCGCGTGTGCCTCCCGGATCATGGGTGCTGTCGCCCGGCTGAGCACGGCCGAGCGAACCGTCGGGTGAGGGAGCTCCCAGCGGCCGTCGACCAGGACGATGAGGCCCAGCGCCTCGGATCTTGCGAGGTCGGCTCCCGATAGGCCGGCCGCTGCCAGCGCGCCGTCGAGAGCCGCAGCCGTCAGCGGCTCGAGGGAGGCGATCACCAGAGCACGCAGAGCGTCGTCGTCGAGTTGGTCGAGCCGTGGTGCATGGAGGCGGTTGATCGATGGTCCGATGGGGAGGATGGGGGGCAGGGAGGCCGCGCCGCGCCGCTGGGCTTCGGTCAGGGCGTCGGAGATCTCCACCAGGGCGAGCGGGAGTCCCTCGGCGGCGGCGAGGATCCGCTCCTCCACGGCGCTGTGCACCTGGGCGTGCCGGGCGTGCAGGAGTGCCCGGGCCTCCTCGTGGCCGAGGGGACCCAGGGCGATCACGGTGCCATCGCCGGACGCGTCGGATGGACGACCGGAAAGGAGCATCACCACCGCGTCGGCGTCGAGCCGGCGCGAGCAGAACGTCAAGGCCTGCCGGCTGGCGGTGTCCAGCCAGTGGGTGTCGTCGACGAGCACCATGACGAGGCGATCGGCGGCGGTCGCCGTGAGCAGGGTCAGGAGGGAAGCGGCGACGGACATCCGATCAGCCGGTGGGGCGGGGCCCAACGCCAGCGCACCCCGCAAGGTCGGGTCGAGGTCTGGCCAGAGCGGGCGCAGGAGCTGGTGCAGGCCGCCGTAGGGAAGCTCGGTCTCCGCGGGATGGCCGGTGGCACGCAGGACCAGCTCGCCGGGCTCTGCCAGGGCCGCAGTCGCCCCGACGACGGTGGACTTCCCGCTTCCGGCCACCCCCACCAGGGAGACCACGCCGGCGCTGCCCCTCCGACCGGCGTCGAGCACGTCCGCGATCCGGGCCATCACCTCGGCCCGCCCCACGACGACCTCGGCGACGGTCATCTGCGGATGGTACCGCCGCCCTGCCCGACCTCTCCGAGCTTCACACCCCGGTAGCGATGACAGATTCGGGATCCTCGATCGTCGGATCATGCTGGAGGCACCTGACGGCCCAGGGAGACCTTTCACATGCTCAGATCGATCACACAGCTCGCCGCTGCCACCGCAATGATCGCCGCGCTCGCAGTTGGCGGCCCGAGCGCGGCCTCCGTGGGGGCAATCGATGCTCCGGGGGAGGACGCGGATGGGGGCGCCACCATCGCCGCCATCTCGTCGCTGACGTTCGATCCCCAGCACCCAGCTCCGGGCACCAACTTCACGGCGACCGGTGACGGCTGCGAGCCGGTGGAGAGCATCGGCTTCCACATCTGGTACACCGGCGGTGGTTCGCTGTACGAGTACCACTACACGACCGATGCCGCAGGTGGGTTCAGCCACCTCATCCAGCTCCCCCCGGTCCCTCCCGGCGTCACGTCTACCGAGTTCGCCGTTGAAGCCGTTTGCGGCGGCTACCCGATCGTCGATCCCGCCGACGCCACGATCGAGTACGGCACCGCCGGCGGAGACGGGCCGGAGGCCTTCGACGACGGCGCTGTGACAGCCGGCTTCCTCCGCGTCGACATCGACGTGCTCGACAACGACGACATCGGCCCCGATCCGACCGTCGACCTGTCATCCGCCGCTCCGGCGCACGGAACGGTGTCGTTGGCCCCCGACGGCCTCACCGTCGTCTACGAGCCGGCAGCGGAGGGGCCGTTCGTCGACACCTTCGAGTACGAGTTGATCGACGCGTTCGGCAGCGATGTAGGGCTCGTGACCGTGCAGGTGCACCCGATCGACGTCGGGCCCGTCACGACCGACGAGGCGGTGCCCGCCACCGCCAACGTCATCCCCTTCGAGCTCATCGGGCACGCATGGGTATCGGAGGTCGCCCCGGGGACGAACGGCACCACCGCTATCTCCGACGGCGGGTCGGGGATCACCTTCACCCCCGATCCAGGCTTCTCCGGCACTGAGACCGTCCCGTTCCTGGTGGCCAACGACTCGCACAACTCGTTGGCCTTCATCGACTTCCAGGTGGCGGCACACGACGCGGACGATGGCGACGTCGACGATGGCGACGACGACCCGGGCACGACGATCGACGATCCCGGTGACGACGTCGACGCCCCCGGCACGCCCGGTGATCCCACCGATGCCGGCGACGGTGATTCCGGCCCGAGCACAGCGGGCACCGACCAGATCGCAGACCTCCAGGCCGGCACCGGAACGCTCCCGTACACGGGCGCTCTCGCCGGCGCCGCTCCGCTGGGACTGCTCGGTGGGGCTCTGATCACCCTCGGCCTTGCCTGTCTCGCCGTCACCCGACGACGCCCATCCAGGCACGCCGCCTGACCTGCCAGGACCCGGGGGCAAACTCAGGTTCGGAGATCTGGCACTTCGAGTTGTGCCCTCGCGGGAGACTCGCGTAGCCTTAGCACTCGTCAATCGAGAGTGCTAAGCGCTCTCACATCGAGTCAGAGACCGTCCAGACCCGCAACTGCAACACCGCCAACGGAGGCGCGCAATGAACCTTCAGCCCCTCGATGACCGAATCGTCGTGAAGCCGGGCGAGTCCGAAGAGACCACCGCCAGCGGGCTCGTCATCCCCGACACGGCCAAGGAGAAGCCCCAGCAGGGCGAGGTGCTCGCCGTGGGCCCGGGCCGGCGCTCCGACCAGACCGGCGAGATCATCCCCCTCGACGTGAAGGTGGGCGACACCGTCGTCTACAGCAAGTACGGCGGCACCGAGATCGCCGTCGACGGTGACGACCTGCTCATCCTCAACGGCCGCGACGTGCTCGCTGTCGTCAACAAGTAGCCCTCGCCCCCCGAGCAAAGGAGCTCTCTAAGCACATGGCAAAGATCCTGAAGTTCGACGAAGAGGCGCGCCGCGCCCTGGAGGAAGGCGTCAACCACCTGGCTGACGCCGTGAAGGTGACGCTCGGGCCCAAGGGCCGCAACGTCGTCCTCGACAAGAAGTTCGGCGCCCCCACCATCACCAACGACGGCGTGTCGATCGCTCGCGAGATCGAGCTCGACGACCCGTTCGAGAACATGGGTGCCCAGCTCG
>CAYNQN010000022.1:0-19813 GCA_964399375.1 uncultured Rhabdothermincola sp.
CAAGTCGATCACGCACCCCCTGCGCAAGGACCTGCCCATCTTCCTGGGGGCCGAGGGGCCGAAGAACGTCGCGCTGGCCGCCGAGATCGCCGACGGCTGGCTTCCCCTCTACTTCTCCCCCGAGCACCCCGAGGTGTACGCCGAGTCGCTCGCCGGGGCCAAGCCGGGCTTCGAGATCGTGGCCGGCGTGCAGGTGAACATCAACGACGACCTCGAGGCTGCGCTAGCGCCGGTGAAGATGATGCTGGGCTTCTACATCGGCGGGATGGGCGCCAAGAACCGCAACTTCCACGCCAACCTCATGGGAAGGTTCGGATACGAGAAGGAGGTGGCCGCCATCCAGGACGCCTTCTTCGCCGGTCGGCGCGACGAGGCCATCGCCCTGGTGCCCGACGCCTTCGCCGACGCCATCTCGCTGTGCGGGCCGCCCGAGCGGATCCGCGACCGGTTGGCGATGTGGGAGGAGAGCCCGGTCACCACTCTGCTGGTCTACTCGCCCGGCAAGGAAGCCCTGGCGCCCCTTGCCGAGCTGGTGCTCTAGAAGGAAGAGAAAGAGCAAGGGGGAAGACATGGCGGACCATCCGACTCACCCGGGCATAGACCTGGTGTCCGGCGACTTCTACGCGAGCGATCCCCAAGAGCTGTACGCCTGGATGCGGGCCAACGCCCCCGTGTACTTCGACGAGCCCAACGGGGTGTGGGGCATCGCCCGCTACGACCACCTGAAGGCGGTGGCCCGCGATCCCGGCACCTTCTCGAACGCGGGGGGCATCCGGCCCGGCGTGGACGCCATGCCGATGATGATCGACATGGACGACCCCGCCCACCTGCGCCGGCGGAAGCTCGTGAACAAGGGCTTCACGCCCAAGCGCGTGCGGGAGCTGGAGCCCAAGATCCACCAGGTGTGCGACGAGATCATCGACGAGGTGGTGGAGCGGGGCGAGTGCGACCTGGTGGCCGACGTCGCCGCCAAGCTGCCGATGATCATGATCGGCGACGCCCTGGGTGTGGCGCCCGAGGACCGGTGGGACCTCTTGCGCTGGTCTGACGACATGGTGTCGGGGCTCAGCAACGCCGCCACCGAGGAGCAGCTGCTCGCTGCTGCCGACGCCTTCGCCAACTACTCGGCCTACGCCGCCGAGGTGATCGCCGATCGCCGCAAGCGCGGGCCGGGCGACGACCTCATGAGCATCCTGGTGCACGCCGAGGTGGACGGCGACCGACTCGACGACGAGGAGCTGATGCAGGAGAGCCTGCTCATCCTGGTGGGCGGCGACGAGACCACCCGCCACGTGATCAGCGGCGGCACCGAGCAGCTCATCCGCCACCCCGACCAGCGCGCCGCCCTCACCACGGCCTTCGAGGAGGGCGACGACGCCCTCGTCGACTCGGCGGTGGAGGAGATGCTGCGCTGGGTGACCCCCATAAAGAACATGGCCCGCATGGCCACCCGCGACGTGACCTTCGAGGGCCAGCAGATCTCCGAGGGACAGAAGCTCCTGCTGCTCTACCCGTCGGCCAACCGCGACGAGGCGGTGTTCGACGATCCGCAGCGCTTCGACATCACGCGGACGCCCAACGAACACGTCGCCTTCGGCTTCGGCACCCACTTCTGCCTGGGTGCCAGCCTGGCGCGCCTGGAGGTGAAGGTGATGCTGGAGAAGATCCTGCTGCGCATGCGCGACCTGGAGATCACCGGCCCCGCTCCCCTGCGCCCCGCCAACTTCGTGAGCGGGTTCGAGGCGATGCCGGTCTCGTTCCAGCCGGCCGCTCCGGTGGGTGCCTGAGCCCAGCCTGTAGCCTTCGCGCGTCGTGGGCCAACCGCAGCACACACGTTCCGATCTGGGCCCGCGCGCTCGGGTCGCCGTCTGGCTCGGGAAGGTCGTGGCGGGGGGCTCGAAGCTCGCCCGGCTGGGATCGGGCAGCGTCATCGGGGGCAGGGTCTCGCTGGCAGTGGATCCCCAGCTGCTCTCGAAGCTGGCCGCTGGGCGCCCGGTGGCGCTGGTGAGCGCCACCAACGGCAAGACCACCACCACGCGCCTGCTTGCAGCCGCCCTCGCCACGGCGGGCCCCGTGGTCTCGAACGCCGAGGGGGCCAACATGGCCCCCGGCCACGTGGCGGCGCTCGGTGGTGCCCCGGGTGGGGCCACCGCCGTGCTGGAGGTGGACGAGCGCTGGCTGGGCAAGGTGATGGGCCAGACCCGCCCCGCGGTGGTGGCTCTCTTGAACCTGAGCCGCGACCAGCTAGACCGCAGCCACGAGGTGCGCAAGCTCGCAGCTCGCTGGCGCGAGGCCCTCGTGGCCTCCCCGCCCGGCCTGGTGGTGGCCAACGCGGATGACCCCCTGGTGGCCTGGGCGGCCCTTGCCTCACCTCACGTGAGATGGGTGGCGGGAGGGTCGTCGTGGACGGCCGACTCCACGGGCTGCCCCGCTTGCGGGAGCCGGCTGGTCTTCGGCGAGGGCGACGGCTGGAGCTGCACTGCCTGCGACCTACGACGCCCCGATCCAGAGGTTTGGCTGGAGGGCGACGAGGTGGTCGGCACCGGAGGGCGGCGCTGGGCGCTGCAACTGGAGCTGCCGGGGCGAGTCAACCGGGCGAACGCTGCGATGGCCCAGGCGGTTGCGACGGCCATGGGTGCCGATGCCTCCCGGGCGCTGGCGGCGATGAGCACGGTGACCGACGTCGCCGGCCGCTACAGCGTGGTGGAGGTGGACGGCGCGCGGGTGCGCCTGCTGCTGGCGAAGAACCCCGCCGGTTGGCAGGAGGCTCTCGACATGCTCGCTCCTCCCCCGAGGCCGGTGATCGTGGCGATCAACGCCCGGATTGCCGACGGCCACGACCCGTCGTGGATATGGGACGTGCCGTTCGAGCGTCTGAGCGGGCGATCGGTGGTGGTGGCCACGGGCGAGCGCCGCGCGGATCTGGCGGTGCGCCTGCGGTACGCCGGGGTTCACCACGTGGTGGCGCCCACGCTGTCGGCCGCCGTCCGGGCAGCGGGCGCACCCGAGGTGGACCTGGCCGCCAACTACACGGCCTTCCAGTCGTACCTCACAGAGGCGAGCTCATGAGCGCGCTCGACGCTGCGCAGCATCGCAGAGCAGCTCGCGAGATGCACGCGGATCGGCGGGAGCTGGGCCGAGTGAAAATAGTCTCTCTCTACCCAGACCTGCTCGGCACCTACGGCGACGGCGGCAACGTCGTGGTGCTCGCGCAGCGCCTGGCCTGGCGTGGTCACGCTGCTGAGGTGGTGGAGGTGGTGGGCCACGACACCCCTCCCGACGACGGCGACCTCTACGTGTTGGGGGGAGGCGAGGACGCGCCCCAGACCGAGGCCGCTAGGGCCCTGCAGGCCTCCGGTGCCGTCCACCGTGCGACCGAGCGCGGGGCGGCGGTGCTCGGCGTGTGCGCCGGCTTCCAGATCCTCGGCCGTCGCTTCCCTGGCGGCGACGGGGAGCCGCACGACGGGCTCGGCCTGCTCGACGTGGAGACCGTGCTCACCGACGCGCCGCGTGCGGTGGGCGAGCTGCTGGCCCTTCCCTCCCCCGGCCTGGAGCTACCGGTGTTGACCGGGTTCGAGAACCACGCCGGGCGCACTCGCCTGGGGCCTCGCGCCAAGCCGCTCGCCCGGGTGGAGGTTGGCGAGGGCAACGGCTGGGGCATCGAAGGGGCGATCGATGGCCGGATCGTGGGCACCTACCTCCATGGACCGGTGCTGGCCCGCAACCCCGCTCTCGCCGACATGCTGCTGGGCTGGGCGCTGGGAGGCGACCTCGCTCCTCTCCACGAGGTGGACCAGGAGGTGGAGGTGATGCGGGCAGAGCGAATGGCCGCCGCTCGCAGGCACGAGCTGCAACCGCACCGCTCCTGGCGCGACCGCCTCCGCGGTGGCTGATACGTAGGCTTGCCATCTATGACACGAGCCGTGCTGCTGCTCACCTGCCCGGACCAACCGGGCATCGTGGCCGACGTGGCAAGGTGGGTGGCTGCCGACGGTGGGAACATCGTGGACGCCGGCCAGTACCGCGACGCCGAGCACGACCTGTTCCTGCAGCGCGTCGAGCTCGACCATCCCGCCGACGGCGACTCGCTGCGCGCCGCCTTCGAGCCGGTCGCCCAGCGCTGGTCGATGCGATGGGAGATCCACACACCCGAGGGGCCCGCCCGCCTGGTGGTGCTCACGTCCCGGGAGCCCCACTGCCTCTACGACCTGGCCAGCCGGTGCGCCACCGGCGACCTACCCGCCGAGATCGCGCTCGTGGCCTCGAACCACCCCGACCACGGTGAGATCGCCGCCAGGTTCGACCTGCCCTTCGCCCACGTGCCCGTCACCGGGGACGGCGCCCGCGAGCGGGCAGACCAGGAGAGCCTGCTGCGCCAGCTGGTCTCCGGCCTGAATCCCGACCTCGTGGTGCTCGCCCGCTACATGCGGGTGCTGTCGCCCTCGTTCTGCGAGGAGATGGCGGGGCGGGCGATCAACATCCACCACTCGTTCCTGCCGGCCTTCTCGGGCGCACGGGCCTACCACCAGGCCTGGGAGCGGGGAGTGAAGCTCATCGGGGCCACCGCCCACTACGTGACCGCCGACCTCGACTCCGGTCCGATCATCGCCCAGGACGTGACGCGGGTGTCGCACGCCGACGACCCGACGACGATGGCCCGAAGGGGACGTGACCTCGAGTCACTGGTGCTCGCCCAGGCGGTGCGGGCCCACCTGGAGCACCGGGTCATCGCGTACGCCAACCGCACCGTGGTGTTCGAGTAGCGGTGGCTCGGTAGCGGATCACACCTCCGTCCGGCGCTCCACGGCTAGCGTCGCCGCCGAACATGAGGAGGTTCCCAGTGACCGCAGCCATCTCGTCTTCGGTAGCCGGCAAGAGCAAGTACCTGGTCCTGGCGGCCATGATCTTCGCAGTGTCGATGACCTTCATCGACATGACCATCGTTTCCATCGCCATTCCGGAGATCCAGCAGGAGCTGGGCCTCTCCGGCACGGGGGCCCAGTGGGTGGTCAACGCCTACCTGCTCTCCCTCGCCGCCCTGTTCGCGTTCGGCGGGAGGATCGGCGATCTCCTCGGCCACAAGAAGATGGTGCTGCTGGGTGTCGTGATCTTCGCAGCGGCATCGACCATGAACGGGCTCACACCCTCGGGCGACGTGGCCGAGATCTGGCTCATCGTGTTCCGTGCGGTACAGGGCCTCGGAGCGGCGCTCATGTTCCCGGCCGCGCTTGCCATCGTGGTCAACTCCTTCCCGTTCAACGAGCGCGGTCGTGCGATGGCGGTGTTCTTCGCGGTGGCGGGAGGCCTGACCGCGGTGGGCCCGTTGGTGGGCGGCTACCTCAGCGAGTGGACATGGCGATCGATCTTCTGGGTCAACATCCCCGTGGCGATCATCGCCGTGATACTCACGCTCATCGCCCGCCCGGTCGACACCTTCCGCAAGGACAAGGTCGACTTCGTGGGCCTGGCCCTCATCGTCTCGGGCATGGGCCTCAGCGTCCTCGGCCTCCAGCAGTCCAGCTCGTGGGGCTGGGGGAACCCTGCGACCTGGGGGACCATCGCGGTGGGCTTGGCCCTGCTGGTCGTCTTCGTGCTCTACGAGCTGCGTGCGCAGTCGCCACTCATCCGGATGCAGATCTTCAAGGTGAGAGCGTTCTTCGTGGAGAACATGGTGCTGTTCATCATGATGATCGTGTTCGTACCCGTGTTCTTCTTCGCCAGCATGTACGCCCAGATCTCCCTCGACTTCTCGGTGTCGAACGCGGGCCTGTACCTGCTGGTGATCTTCGCCGGGTTCGCGCCCGCCTCGCAGTGGGGCGGCAGGATGCTCGACAAGGTGGGGGCCAAGCCGGCCGTCTTCCTCGGCGCCGCCATCTCGGCCGTCGGCTTCGCGCTCTGGGCAGCCAAGATCACCGACATCGGCGGCGGGCTGGGCACGCAGTGGCCCTACATGGTGATCGCGGGCGCAGGCATGGGGCTCATGCTCGGGCCGGCCAACACCGACGCCATCAACCGTGCCCCTCGCACCAGCTACGGAGAGGCCACGGGGGTCACGCAGACGGTGCGCAACTACGGCTCCAGCCTGGGCATGGCCGTGCTCGGGACGGTCCTGCTCACGGTCAACAAGTCGAACATCGAGAGCTCGCTGGCCGGCTTCGGCATCGACACCCAGCACGCCGACAGCCTGGCGAACAGCCTCATGCAGGGAGGCGGCTCGACGAGCCTGCCCCCCGGCGTGACGGAGCAGCAGAGCACCGAGATCTTCGGCGCCATCCAGATCGACTTCGCCCAGGCCAACCAGGTGGTCTTCTACGCGATGGCCGGAGTGATGGCGGTTGCAGCCCTCGTGGCCTTGGTGGGCCTGCAGCGAGGTCGCCAGGAGGCCGTCGCCGACGACCCTACGCTCGCCGAGGCCCCGGCTACTGCCTGAGGCGCAGCCGGCAGACCATCCTCCGACGGTCGGCGACGATGGCTCCCGGTAGGGTTGCCCTCGTCGCCCGCCACCCCTTCCGGGCGCAGGGCCGAACATGGAGGGTGTCATGTACGTCGATCTGCCGTCCCCTGCCGAGATCCGCTCGCTGCTGAAGGTGACCGGGGAGGTCTGCGTGTCGATGTACATGCCGGCGACCCCATTGCCCGACGATGCCGAAGCCGAGAGGATCGCCTTCAAGAACCTCGCCTCGGAAGCGATCTCGGAGCTCAACGCCGTAGGGATCGCCAAGCGCGACGTCGCTGCGTTCGCCGAGGCGTTCGAGGAGCTCGACGACGATCCGTCCTTCTGGCGCTACCAGGCGAACAGCCTGGCCGTGTTCGCCTCGGTCGACGAGGTGCGCGCCTACCGGCTCGCCAACCACCTGGAACCGGCGGTCGTGGTGTCCGACCGGTTCTTCGTGAAGCCCCTGCTCCGTGCGGTGACGTTCCCCAACGCAGGCTTCGTCCTGGCGCTCGCTCAGGGGTCTGTGCGGCTGCTCGAGTTCGGGCGGGACTACGGGCCGTTCGAGGTGGGGGTCGCCGATCTCCCCACCGACATGGACACCTTCATGGAGACGATGCCCGGCGCAGAGGGCTCAGCCGGCTTCGGCATCATGAGCTCCGAGGGCCACGGATCGAGGCTGCGGAAGTACGCCAGGCAGGTCGACCGTGCGGTCCGTGCGACGTTGCGCGGCCACGAGCAGCCGGTGGTGCTGGCCGCTGCGGAGCCGCTCGCAAGCGTGTTCCGGGCGGTGTCGACGTTGAGCACGCTGGCCGTCCACCAGATCCCGGGGAATCCCGAGCACACCGCCGACCACGATCTGGCCGCCGCTGCCAGGGACGTCCTGGACGAGATCTACGCCGCGGAGGTCGGAGAGCTCGGCGAGCTGTTCGCCCTGCGCTCCTCACAGGGGCGCGCCGTGAGTGACCTGGCAGATGTCGCCCGGTCGGCCACGTTCGGAGCGGTCGACGTGCTGCTCGTCGACATCGACCAGGTCGTTCCGGGGCACGTGGACGACAACGGCGTGGTTACGTTCTCAGACGAGCCGGGCTCCTATGGGGTGGTGGACGAGATCGCTCGCCGCGTCCTGTTGGCGAGCGGGCGCGTGGTGGCGGTCCGAGCCGACGACGTGCCACGCGGCGGCGAGGCTGCCGCCATACTCCGCTACGCCTAGCGCAGCGCTGGCACCACAGCCCGTCAGGCGCGCCCGAGGATGCGGTCGACCTGGATCTCGATCGCACCCGGACGGGCCGGGCCCGGTCAGTCGCTCGGGGTCTCCCCCAGGTCCCGGTTGACGAACCGGTAGACCTCGTAGATCTCCTTGCACCTCGAGCACATGGGAAGGTTCCGAGGGTCCCTCGACGGAACCCACACGTGCCCGCAGAGTGCCTCGAGCGGTGTGCCCGCCACACGGGCCTCCAGCACCTTGGCCGTGGCCGACTCGCCGGGCTCGACCTTCACGATGTGTGCGACGCTCGGCTCGCCCTCGTCCAGCTCCGGATCTCCCGGACGGGCGATGACCTGGGGAGCCTCGATGGTCGTGAGCCCGCTCATGGCCACATTCTGGCAGGACCCACGGCCCTCCCCCACCCGAGAGGTTCGCCGCCAGCTGGTCTGCGCGCCGTCTCGAAGCTCTCTGCGTCGAGCCCGAGCTCGCCCCGGCGCGCTCATCACGTACTCCTCTGAGCAAGCCCCGGCACCCCGATCTATGCTGCCGCATCACAACGGATCCTTGGAGTAGGAGCTGAGATGTCAAAGGACGCAGTGCTCGCACGCCTCGGCTCCAGCCCAGAGGAGTACCAGAAGCTGGGCATCAGCCCCGACCACATCGAGGCCCGCGAAGACGGCATGCGGACCGACGGAAGCAAGGGCACCTTCGAGTGGTGGTACTTCGACGCCCACCTGGACGACGGCTCGAAGCTGGTGATCACCTTCTACACGAAGGACATCAACCACGCTGGCAGGCCGCTCGGCCCTTACGCCGACATCGTTCTGGACAAGGCCGACGGCACCCACGTGGCCGGGACCACCGCCGTGTTCAAGGACGACTTCGCCGCGTCGACGGAGAAGTGCGACGTGATGATCGGGCCCAACAGCTTCGTGGGCGACCTGCACACCTACGAGATCCACATAGAGACCGACGAGGTCACTGCCGATGTGATCCTCACCGGAGAGGTCCCGTCGTGGCGCCCCGAGACCGGGCACTTCTTGTTCGAGGACGACGAGCACCTGTACTTCGCGTGGTTGCCTTCGGTGCCCCAGGGCAAGGTGCAGGCGACGCTGACGATCGGCGATGAGAGCTCCACCCTCAGCGGGGTCGGCTACCACGACCACAACTGGGGCAACGTCGACATGATGAAGGTGATCAACCACTGGTACTGGGGCAGAGGCCAAGCCGGCCCCTACACCGTGATCGCCTGCTACCTCTACGCCGAGAAGCGCTACGGCTTCCGTGAGCTGCCCATCTTCATGCTCGCCCGCGACGGCAGCGTCATCGCCGACGACAACGCCAAGGTGACGTTCACCTCCGGGGATGCCGAGGTGGACGAGGAGACCGGGAAGCCGGTCCACGACGAGCTCGTCTACACGTACTCGGACGGGCGGGAGAGCTACGTGATCACCTGGCAGCGCCACGAGACGATCCTGCGCGACAAGTTCTTGGATGACATCGGTGGCGTCACCCGCCTCATGGCCCGCCTGGTCGGCTTCGACGGCGCCTACCTGCGCTTCACCGGCGACCTGACCGTGGAGCGCCAGGACGGTGGAGCCATCGTGGAGACCGAGTCGGACACCGCCATCTGGGAGCTCATGTACTTCGGCAAGGAGCACGAACCCCAGCCCTGAAGAACCCGGCGAACGCTGCCGCGATCCCGCCGGTCAACCGGTGCCGGCGCTACCGCCTATCGGCGGGTGAACGTCAGGTGCGTGACGCCGTTCGACGAAGTGGAACACCGTGCCGCCCTCCATCTCGATCGACGGGCGCGGGTGGTGGGTGAGGACATGGCATCTCCTGAGCTGCGAAGGGAGCGAGACCGCAGAGCGGGCTCTCGACGCATCCACTCGTCGGGCAGCTGTCCATCTCACGTTACAGGCCTGTCACCTGGGCCTTCGGAGGTAAGATTTCAGACCCCGCCCTCATAGCTCAGGGGATAGAGCGTCGGTTTCCTAAACCGTGTGCCCAGGTTCGAATCCTGGTGGGGGCGCTGATCTTGACGGCGTACGAACCTTTGATCCCCTACGCACTTCCTGGGGGCTGGGAGCGCCGTCTCCGGTGCTGGTGGGAACATGCGAGCAGATGGTGCTCGGTGCTGGCCTCGGTCTTGCTGGTCCGAAAGGCTGGGGTACCTATCTGGGCCACTGATGTCGCCGTCGAAGCCAGCCGTTGCCAATGTCGTCGTCCCATTTCGATCTTGTGGTGTCGATCGACTCCGATGTACTGCCCGACGCCTACGCCGCAGCCGACAAGGCAGAGCGACGACGCCTGCGGAACATCCTGCGCCCCCGGTTCGATGTCGTTCTCGGAGTGTTCGGACCTCCCCAAGCCTTCGACGCGCCGAGCCCACCGCCAAGCGAGTCCGGTAGTCTTGGAAGCGGAGGTGCCTGATGGCAGCACTCATGTTGAAGACCGAGATCCCTGTCGAGTTCGACACCATCGTCGACCGCCGCACCGTCGTTCACGAGTTCGCCCTCGACGGCGATGAGAGCCTGCAGATCGGCGATCATGTCGCCTTGGTCAACGATGGTGTATCACTCGTAGCCGTCATCACCTCCATCGACGCCGACGGCTACCTGCACCTCACCTTGCGCTGACGCTCCTGAGATCGAGCTGGCCTCGAGCAACTGGGCCCACAGGGACTGTCTGACCGCCGTTTATTCGAGGCGGGCTGGGCTTGATGGTGGGTCGCTCACCTCGGCGAGGGCGGGGGCGGCGCCGGTGCGGATGCGGGCGGCGTGGGCCTCGAGGGTGGCCGCCAGAGCCGGCTGCTCCGAGGAGTCGACAGCCAGGCGGGGACGGCGGGAGAGGATCCGGCTGGTGGCGAAGGCGACGACCTCGGGTTCGGCGTAGCGGCGAGGCTCCACAGCGGCCACGAACCGGCTGAGCCAATGCCGCCACGTGGCCCGGTCACGATCCGCGACGACCCCCGACACCTCGGGGCCGTGCTCCCGGAGCACCGCCCAGGTCTCGGCGAGGGCCCGGTCGACAGCGGGATCGTGCAAGAGCTCGCCGTCGATGATCAACTCGCAACCCACGTGGGCCGCGGCCCGCGCCGGCCCTCGGCGAACGCCCGCCTCCTGCAGGTCGATCGAAAGGGCCTGCACCGAGCCGCGGAACCAGGGCAGGTCGTGGAAGCGGGCATCGATGAGACGGTGGTGGGAGATCCCGTCGGCAAGGGCACCGGAGGGCCGGCCCAACGCCACGCCCGCGCTGGCGCACAGGTCGGGGGCGACCACGCCCACCCGGAACCCGGGAGCCGACCACTGGTTTGAGGTGGAGGCGGCGGCTATGTGCCCCACGAAGTTCACGTTCGGCACGGTAACGCCGGTCGGCTCCATCCCTACGGGCGCGCAGCCGCCTCTGCCCCATCCGTATGCTCACGCGATGCTCGCTGCCGTCGCCCGCTCTGCCGACCCGGACGATCCCCTATCGGGGCTGGACGTAGGCGAGCACCCCGAGCCAGAACCGGCCGAAGGGTGGGTGCGGGTGGAGATCCGGGCGGCTGCGTTGAACCACCACGACCTCTGGACCCTGCGCGGCGTCGCCACACCCCTGGAGAACCTCCCGATCGTCCTCGGCACCGACGCAGCCGGCGTCACCGAGGCGGGCGAGGAGGTGGTTGTGCACGCCGTGCTGGGAGACCCGGCCGCAGGGCGGGGCGACGAGACCCTCGACCCCGACCAGTCGCTGCTGTCGGAGCGCTACGACGGGACCCTCGCAGAGCAGGTTGCCGTGCCCGCCTGGAACGTCGTGCCCAAGCCTCCCGAGCTCTCCTTCGAGGAGGCGGCCTGCCTGCCCACCGCCTGGCTCACCGCCTACCGCATGCTCTTCACGAAGGCCCGTGCCGTCCCGGGCGACACCGTCTTGGTCCAGGGTTCGGGCGGCGGGATTGCCACGGCCGCAATCGCCCTGGGATCGGCAGCCGGCCTGAGGGTGTGGGCAACGGGCCGCCAGGAGGCGAAGCGCGCCCGGGCCGAAGAGCTCGGCGCCAACGCCACGTTCGAGCCCGGCGCACGGCTTCCCGAGCGGGTCGATGCGGTGATCGAGACCGTCGGCAAGGCCACCTGGGCCCACTCGCTTCGGTGCCTCAGGCCTGGCGGACGCCTGGTGGTGGCCGGGGCCACGACCGGCTCGGATCCGTCCTCCGAGCTGCGCCGAGTCTTCCGCAACCAGCTGGAGATCCTCGGCTCCACCATGGGCACCCGAGACGAGCTCGTCGCGCTCATGGAGCTGCTGGCGTCCACGGGCCTGCGACCCCAGATCGACTCGACCTTCCTCCTCGCCGAGGCCCGCCAGGCCCTCGACCACCTGGCCACGCAGGAGGTGTTCGGGAAGATCGTGATCGTCCCCTAGCGGTCGGCCTGGCCTGCGCACCGGCCTCGGGCGGGCAATCAGATCTTTTTCAACCAGATGGTTGACAACTTGGGAACTGCGGCGTAGGTTCTTCTTCAACCGATCCATTGAATAAAGGCCCTGCCCGTGGAAGAAGACCAGCTAACCCGAGTCCTCGCTGCACTCGCCGACCCGACGAGGCGCGACATCGTCGCCCGCCTCGCAGTGGGCGACGCAACCGTCGGAGAGCTGGCCGAGCCCTACGACGTCTCGGTGCAGGCCGTGTCGAAGCACATCAAGGTGCTCGCAGAGGCGGGCCTGGTGAGCCAGCGCAGGGAGGCACAGCGACGACCGTGCCACCTGGAGGCGGAGGTGTTCGACCTGATGACCAAGTGGATCGAGCGCTACCGCCAGCAGGCCCAGGAGCGCTACGAGCGCCTGGATGCCGTACTGGCCGACATGCAAGAAGGCGAGTCCCACAACCCCCACCTACAGCAAGGAGCAGCGTCATGAGCACAAGCCACCGCTATCAAGCCTCGATCGAGGCCGACCCCGTCGTGCCGATCATCCGTATGACCCGAGAGTTCGATGCCACGCCGGCTCAGCTGATGAGGGCCCACACCGACCCCGAGCTGTTCGCCCGATGGGTGGGCCCGAACGGGATGCAGAACAGGATCATCGACTGGGACGCGACCACCGGGGGCCGCTGGCGCTACGTCGCCGAGCGCGAAGGTGAGGAGTACGGCTTCCACGGCTGCTTCCACGAGGTCACCGACGATCGCATCGTGCAGACCTTCACGTACGACGGCCAGCCCGACGGCGTTGCCCTGGAGACCCTGTGGTTCGAGGACCTCGGCGACGGCCGCACCCGCCTCCACGCTCAGTCGCTCGTCGACAGCTTCGAGGGTCGCGACCAGTGGCTGGCCAGCGGCATGGAGACCGGCGTGGACGAGGGCTACGCCAAGCTCGACTCCCTCCTCGCCGAGCTCTGATCGCAACCCCAACCGGATTGCCAGTGTTCATCGGCCGCGCTCCGTAGAGAGCACTGAGACATGACCACGGAGCGTGGTGACTGCAGGCGAGCCCAGGCTCTCCCTCTCCGTCCCCGCAGGGGTGTCGGTGAAGTCGGTGACCCCGCCCGAGGGCTGGCACTGCGTCCTGCCCACCTCCGAGTCGGCCACCGTCGAGTGCACGACCGGGCAGCTCGTGAGCGGTGGCGGATCGCTGAGCTTCGCCCTCGAGGCGCAGGTGGCGAGCTCCGTGGAGACGGGCACGACTCTCGTCTCGACAGCCGACGTCACCTCAGCTGCTCCCGATCCGGATCCGTCAAAGGGTCACGCCGAGGTCTCCATCCACGTGGCAGAGGCCCTGGTCCCCCGCTTCACCGGCTGACCCCGCCGGCTCTACCCAGCAGCGGTTGGTTGCCACCATCCGTGAAGTCCGAAGGGCACGCGCTGGGGAAGGGAGAGGGTGGCTGCCGGCTCGGCGCTGATGTCGCCGGCGTGCAGGATCATCAGATGCGACTCGAGCGAGTCGGCATCGAACGTGAAGCCGATGATGTAGCCGTCGTCCTCGCCGGCGCCCCCGATGCTGGGGGCGAACACCGCTTCGCCGAGGCGGGTGCGGCCCATGGGGCGTGACACAACCTTTCCCCCAACGGTGTCGTAGCGCACCAGGCGGTTCCACTCGCCTGCTACGTGGGTGGGATCGGCGGGGTCCTTGCCCGCAGCGTGGAAGTAGCGGTGCTCGCGCCCGATCAGTCGGTCGTCGATGCGGGCGAACTCGGCCAGCTGGTCGTCGAGGGTCTCGAAGTGCACCGACCCCTCCTTCACGTGGAGGGTCGCACGCTCCACATGACCCTCGGGAGCCTCCTCGCCCGCCCCGAAGCCGGGGTGAGCCCACCGGGCGTAGTCGACCACCACGGTTTCGCCGCTCCCGTCCGGCTCGAAGCCGTTGGCGAAGTGCCAGACCCAGAAGGGCTCCGCTTCGATCCAGCGCACTGCCGAGCCGTCTCGGGGGACGACGGCGATGCGAGTGCCTCGCTCCGGGCGCCATTGCAGCAGCGATCCCCCATTTACCAGTGCCTCCAGGTCGAAGGCGCAGGGCGAGACGAACAGCACGAGGTATCGAGCCGTGATGACGCAGTCGTGGATCATGTACGGCCCGTCCACGTCGATGGCGGTCTCGGGCTGCGCGACGGCACCGTCGGGACCGATCGAGGCCCAGGTGAGGTACGGCTCGGCCAGGTCGTAGCGGAACACCACCATCTCACCGGTGTCGGGGTCGATCTTGGGGTGCGCGCAGATCCCCTTGGCGAGTGCTCCGCCGAAGGAGAACGGCCCCACGGTGTCGAGGGCACTCGTGATCTCGAATGGCCTGGCACTCTCGGCGAGGGCCAGGTAGCGGCCCGCATGGAACACCACGTTGATGTCCACCAGGTCCCGCTCGGTGCCTGCCAGATCCTTCCCAACATCCGAGGCATCCGGCAGCCCGCCCTTCATCACCCCTGGCCACAGCGCGCGGCCGACTCGTTCCTCGGCGTCGAGGGCGGGGGTGCGCACGAACCGGTTCCGATAGCGAGCCACGCCGTCCTCGATCCACACGCCGTGGACCATTCCGTCGCCGTCCAGCGGGTAGGTGTAGCTCCCGATCGGCGGGAAGCGGGGGTTGGGGCCGTTGCGAAGGTAGACGCCTGCGAGATCGTCGGGGATCTTGCCCTGCACCACCTCGGCGGGCCCGTCGGCCTCGGTCACCACGGGCTCGAAGATCCCCCGGAGCTGAGGCACCGAGGCTGGATCGACAGCGGCGAACCTCGTGTCGGTCATGGGCGGGATGGTATCCCCCGAGGAGTTGCCCGGCCGGAGCTGCCGCTGTGCTCGCTACGCTCCCCCGCGTACGCACCAAACCCTGAAGGGGAGCCCATGAGCACACTCGGCGAGATCGAGTTCACGAAGATGGACGGCAGCACCGGGAAGCTCTCGGACCATGTGGGCGAGGTGGTGCTGGTGGTGAACGTGGCCTCCCAGTGCGGGCTTACGCCCCAGTACGAGGCGCTCCAGCGCCTCTACTCCGAGAGGGCCGACGATGGCTTCACGGTCCTGGGGTTCCCCGCCAACGACTTCGCCGGCCAGGAGCCGGGGAGCGACGCCGAGATCGCGGAGTTCTGCTCCACCCAGTACTCGGTCACCTTCCCGGTCATGTCGAAGATCAGCGTCGTGGGAGAGGACCAGCACCCGCTCTACACAGAGCTGACCCGCCAGGCCCCCACCGCCGAGGGCAAGGCCGCCTTCCGCGAGAACCTACGCGGCCACGGGCTCACTCCCACGGAGGACCCCGACGTGTTGTGGAACTTCGAGAAGTTCCTCATCGGCAAGGAAGGCAACATCGTCGAGCGGTTCGCCCCCGGCGTCACCCCCGACGACCCGACCCTCGTCGCGGCCGTGGAGGCAGAGCTCGCCCGGTAGGCGCCCAGGTGCTGCCGGCTCACCCCCGGCAACTCTTTGCTCAGGTTGGAGCCCAGGTGGCTTCGCCCAGGTCCGACGGGCCCTCGCGCCTGAGCACCCTCTCGGCACGGATGCGGTTGTAGCGCTGGATCGTGATGAACGGCAGGTTCACGCCGAACACCGACACCATCACCAGCACGACCATCCACGGTGGGTTCCACAGTGCGAACAGCGGCGTGGGTGCAACGGCCAGCCAGTGGCACAGCTCGGCACGACGGGTCTCGGATGCGAAGCGGGAGATGCCTCCCTGCTCGGGCGACGGCAGCTGCTTCTTGGACATGCCGCCCTTGAAGAAGTCGCCGGCCTCGGGGACCCTGTCCTTCCAGCGCTTGATCCTCAGGAGCTGGGTGTAGAGCAGGCCTCCACGTTCGAAGGGGCGCGAGCGCAGCAGCCAGGTGTCGTAGCGGAGCATCGAGAGGGGCATGCGGTTGACCGTGTAGCCAGCGGCGCCCTGCATGAGGATGATCGCGAGGACGTCAACGACGATCACCGCCTGCCCGGTGAGCTGGATCGGTGGCACGTGCCCATACTCCCATGCGGGACACTGCTCATTGGTGTGTCATTGTCTGCCTTTTTCTTTCCGAGGCTGTCTCGGAGCGCGAGGCTTCGACAGGAACCACCCCACCCCCACGCTCGTGCAGGTGATCGCCAGGGAGATCAGTGCCTCGAGGGGCGTGACGATGTCGCTGACGGTCCCGCCGGAGGAGCTGGTTTGGTAGCTGCGCGGGTCCTCGTGCACGAACAAGGCGAGTGCGGCGGCCACGACGGCCCCGAACGGGAGCGAGCTGAGCGCCCTCTCGGGGATCGTCTCGTAGTGGGCGTCGCCCAGTGTGAACCTGAGCACGGCGAGCCCGACGCCTGCGGCGATGAGCAACCACCCGACGCTCAAGATGAACGCCTTGGAACCCGCTATCCCCAGTTGCTGGTCCATGCGTCAGATCCAACAGATGGGAGCGCCCACCTCTTCGCCTTTGCTTCCCACAGGCGCACGGTACCCGCCCTAGGCCCGCAGCTCTTCGGCCACGGTGCGATCTGGGCGATAGTGGTCGGCGTGATCCTCAACGAGACCATGTGCTCCGCGCAGACGCGGGCAGCGGACCTGAGCCCGGCTGGCAGTGCCCCCAGCTACACCGACTACCTGCTCGTGGGCTGGGCGATGCCGTGGCCCAGGAAGGTCGAGCTCATCGCGCCGATCGGTGAGATCGAAGCGCGCCTAGCGGCCCTGTGGCCGGAGCGGCGGATCCGGGTTCAGGCGGTGGTCCCGGCCGGGGCCCGGCGACCCGAAGGCAACTTCGTCGTGCGATGGTCACGCCTTCCTGGCCCCTTCCGCGGCTTCCAACGCCAGCGACTGGAGGCCACCACGCCCGAGAGCCTCGTGGAGGCGTGCGAGCAGATCATGCAGACGGTGCCTGCGCGGGACACCGGCACCAACGGCTCCTCGGACCCGGCGGGGAGTCCCGTGCCGCGGGATGTACTCGTGTGCGGGCACGGCAGCCGCGACCGGTGCTGCGGGCGGCTGGGCCCGCGCCTCATCGCGGAGCTGACCGACGTGCCCGACGAGGTGATCCTGTGGCGCAGCAGCCACCTGGGGGGCCACCGCTACGCCCCCACTGCCCTCGCGTTCCCCGAGGGGGCGTACTGGGGCTTCCTCGACCAGCCCACGCTCCAAGCCGTGCTGGATCGCCATCCCGAGCCGGCGACGATCATCGACCACTACCGGGGATCGGCCGGCTTCGACCACCCGGGCAGCCAGCTGGTGGAGGCGGCCCTGCTGGTCCAAGAAGGTTGGGCAGCGCTCGACTACGAGAAGACCGCCACCGTGACCAAGCACGATGGTGCCGACGAGGTGGAGCTGCGGTTCGTGCGGCCAGACGGATCGCGAGGTGCCCTGCGAGGGCTCTCCGAGAGGACCCGGCAGGTCCAGCTAACCGAGTGCGAGGGCCCCGGACCTGGCGAGCTGGTTGACGAGCACCGCCTCGTCGAGCTCCACCGCCTCGACCAAGCCCGTTCCTGACAACAAAGCGGCCGCTCGCCGCTGAGCGGGCATCACCGGAGAGGCCCCAGACGCCACCCGAAGTGTCGCCGGAACCTCAGTTCGAAAGCTCGGGGGGGAGGACTCGAACCCCCAATAACAGGACCAGAACCTGCTGTGTTGCCAATTACACCACCCCCGAAGGGCGGCCCACACTCTAGTGGCGGCCGCCAGAGCTTCCGAAACGTCCGGCTGCGCCACGACCTGCTCGCTGGGCCTGCCCAGACGCAGACGTCAGCGGAGCGCTAAGACCTGAGGCGCTCGCCTGGAAAGACAAAGGGGGCGGGGCGTTAGCCCCGGCCCCCTCGTCTCTTGCTTGGGATTCCCGCCGGCTACAACTCGGTGGGCACCACCAGGGTGTAGCGGTAGAGGAAGGCGCTCATGGCTTGGCGGGTGAGGTCCAAGTTGGGCTCGTAGCGGGCGCCATCGTCGAAGCCCTCTGAGATGCCCGTGTCTGCCATCCATGCGATCTCCGCACAGAAGGGGTTGGTGGTGGGCACATCTGGGAACGGCGGTGTGGAACATGGCGTTGGTGTCACCCCTGGGTTCCCGGATCTGTAGAGAAAGGCACTCATCGCCTGGCGGGTGAGTCCCAGATCGGGCTGGTAGAGGTTGCCCTCGTATCCAGTTGAGATGCCGGTGTCTTTCATCCAGGCGATCTCACCGCAGAAGGGGTGATCTGCCGGCACGTCGTTGAACGGCGCTGAGCTGCAGGTTGGGTCATCTCCGTTGGGAGAGCCGTTGATGCGGTAGATGAAAGCGCTCATGGCCTGGCGGGTGAGTGTGAGATTGGGCTGGTAGAGGTTGCCGGGATATCCCGTGGAAAGGCCCGTCTCTGCCATCCAGGTGATCTCTGAGTAGAAGGGATGACTCGAGGGCACATCGGAGAAGCTGGCCGAGGCCGCGTCGATGGTGACCTCGTTGGAGATCCCGGGCTCTCCGGCTCCGACCTCGTTCACGGCCTGGACCTCGAAGGTGTAGGCGGTGTCGGCACTGAGACCGATCACGTCGATGGAAGTGACGTTCGGGGCAGTGGTGAGCTCAACGCCTGCGGGGTTGGAGGTGATGGCATAGCCCGTGATGGAGCTGCCGCCGTTGTCTTCGGGTGCATCCCAGCTAAGCGATGCCTGTAGTCCCGCTGGTGTGGCGATGACCGAGCTGGGTGGCCCTGGCGGGTTCAGCTCTCCTTCGATGACCGTGGTGGCCACGTTGCCGTTGAGGAACTCGCAAGCGAGAGCCACCACAGCGCCTTCTGGGGTGACCAGGTTGGGAGGCACCTCGACGGTGAGCGTGGTGGGGCTGGCCATGTCGTAGGAGATCTCACCTTCGTCGGTGACGTGGACCGTGCCAGAGGCCTCGAGAAGGATCGGCTCGAAGAAGTCCTCCACGCGGAAGGTCTCGGGGAACCCGAAGTGTCCCTCCGCGGCTCCGGTGGCATCGACGGCGATGCCCATGTCCACCAAGTCGATGAACTCGGCTCCGGTGGTTATGGCGACGTTGGCCAAGTTGGGGGGCAACACGAAGTTCCAGGTGAAGCTCACCTGGGCACTTCCGCCGAGGGGCAAGGTCTCTGGCACGTCTGCCTCAACGGGGGTGACCACTGTGATCTGGCCCCCGGTCTGGGGAGCTGCGATCAACAACAGCCCGTGTGAGACGTCATCTGCTCCCACGCAGTCGATGACGGGGTAGTCACCCAAGGTGATCTCGTAGTCGAGCTCTGGCGACAGCGACGACAAGTAGGCCTCGTTGGAGGGGACGAACTTGGCTTGAAAGCCGTGAGATCCAACCGACAGGCCACTTGCGACGATGGAGGCCTGGCCGTCGACGACGTTCACCCACGGCAGCCCGTCGGGGCCTACGAACTTCCAAGGGCCGTTGAGATCGCTGAACTCGACGACGCCCTGCGCATCGGAAGGGCTGACGGTTGCGGTGAGCAACACGTCTGTTCCCGCCACGGCACTGCCGGCCGGATCGGCCACCAGGGTGACCGACGTGGGCTCTTGGGCGCCGGCTGGGCTCGGTGAGATGGCCAGCAGCGATCCGACCATGACAACAACCACGGAGGCGATCGCTGCTTTGGCTGTGAGCTTTGGAGATCTGGTGTGGTTCTTCATGGATCGAACCGCCTTTCAGAGACGAAAGAGAACAAAGAGATGAGCAGTGGTGTGGGGGGCCGGCTACGCCGGCCCCCCACACGCCAACCGGGTCCTTTAGGACAGCGCGAGCTGCACGACGGTCGAGTAGCGGTACAAGAACGC
>CAYNQN010000023.1:0-19293 GCA_964399375.1 uncultured Rhabdothermincola sp.
CCCGCTCGCTGAGCTCCACGGGTTCGCGGTGTCTCCCGAGGGGTTCACCGTCGAGCTGGCTCTCGGGGGCCAGCTGGTCGAACCCGTCGAGCACGGCCTGGCGCCGGGCATCGTCGGACAGCTCGCTCGGCACCTTCGCCATCGTCACGTAGAACTCGATGCTCCCCTGCGGCGTGGGAGCCACCGAGACCGGCGTGAGGTCCAGCAGGCCCAGTTCGGCGAGCGTTCGCATCTGGGTGGCGAAGCTGCCCGGAGTGAACAGCCAAACGTGGCAGTCCTGGTACTCATCGGTGTCGAGGAACTTGCCAACCTGCTTCCAGGCGAACTCGGTGCCATGGATGATCGCCGCCGGATCGGCAGGCTCACCCCGCCAAGCAGCCGGCAGGTCGATCTCCACGGCCGTGGAGAAGTGGTCGAACACGGCGCGCACAGATGGCCTCGTGTCGGCGTCGAAGTGGGCCTGGAGGATCTGGCCGACGGTGGTGGGAGGGCGGAGGGCATCGAAGCAGTAGCGGCGGTCCGGGATCGCCAGCGAGAGCCTCCCTCCGTCCACCAGCACATCGGCGATGTCGCGCAGCCATCCCACCAGGTCGGGGATGTGCTCGATGACGTGCGAGGCCACCACCCACTCGAAGGGGGCGTCGTCGGCCACGGCCTCGGGCAGCGAGCGGGCCTTGCCGTCGACGACCAGGGCGTGGTGCACCTCCACGATCTCGTCCACCGGGATGCCCGGATGGGTCGAGTAGTAGGCCCGCAGCTCGGGTGTGAGGTGCACGTCGACGTAGCGCACGTCGGCCTCGGTGGTCCTCACGATGGGCGAGTGCAAGGGTCCGATCTCCAGGCCGCGCCCGGTCTGCACGTCGATGTGGCGCCGGATCTCCTGCAGCCGTGGGTCCAGGTTCTCGTGGGCCATTCGATTCCGGCTCCGATCCCAACTCTCGTGAACAGCCCCCTGCGCCGGTCGGGTGCGATCGGCGGCGTCCTAACGGGGAGAGGGTACCCGTTCCATCCCTTTGCCCAGGCGACCACGTGGTGCGGGTGGGGCCGGCAGATCACCCGGGCCGCGGCCTCATCTAGCCTCGGGTCATGGGAGTGAACCAGCGAAGCCAGATCAAGATGAGCGACGACGAGATCGCCGCGTTCGTAGAGCAGAGCCGCACCGCCACGATGGCCACGGTCGGCCCCAGCGGCCTGCCCCACCTGGTGGCCATGTGGTACGCCGTGGTCGACGGCGAGATCTGGTTCGAGACCAAGACCCGTTCGCAGAAGGCGCAGAACCTCCGGCGCGACGACCGCATCTCGGTGATGATCGAGGACGGCGACACCTACGACACCCTTCGTGGGGTCTCCATCGAGGGCAGGGGCATCGTCGTGGAGGACCCCGACGAGATCTGGGCGGTCGGCGTGGGCATCTGGAAGCGCTACAACGGGCCCTACACCGAAGAGGTCAAGCCTCTCGTGGAGTTCATGTTGAACAAGCGCATCGCCGTGCGGGTCGTGGGCGAGCGCGTCCGTTCGTGGGACCACAGCAAGCTCGGACTTCCCCCGATGGATGTCGCCGGCACCACCGCCCAGTACCTCTAGCCCGGCAGTTCACAGACTCGAAACACAGCGCGCCATCTGCGGAAACAGTGGCCGGTAATCCTCTCGTCAGTTCAAGGGCCTCGACCCGGGGCCGAACGCGATCAGAGAGGGAGCCATGGACATCGATACCGGGGATACCGCGTGGGTTTTGACCAGCACTGCGTTGGTGCTGTTCATGACGCCGGGCCTGGCGTTGTTCTATGCCGGCATGGTGAGGGCGAAGAACGCCCTGGGCATGCTGATGCAGAACTTCTTCGCCATGGGCCTGATGGCAGTGCTCTGGGTGCTGCTGGGCTACACGATCGCCTTCGGGGGAGGTGATCACGCCCTTTGGGGCAACTTCGACTTCATCGGCCTGAAGGACGTGGGGATGGAGGTCATGGAGGGGATGACCATCCCTGTGATCCTCTTCGCCGCCTTCCAGATGACCTTTGCGATCATCACTCCGGCCCTGATCACAGGTGCCACGGCAGACCGCTTCAAGTTCGGCGCCTACGCGATCTTCATCGCCGTGTGGCTCCTGGTGGTCTACTCGCCGGTGGCTCACTGGGTGTGGGGCGGCGGCTGGATCGGCGAGCTCGGAGCGCTCGACTTCGCCGGTGGCGCCGTGGTGCACATCAACGCCGGAGCTGCAGCCCTCGGCCTGGCGATCCTGCTGGGCAAGCGCAAGGGTTGGCCCAAGGAGGGCATGCATCCGCACAACCTGCCGCTCACGCTGCTCGGCACCGGGATCCTGTGGGTCGGCTGGGCAGGCTTCAACGCAGGCTCTGCCCTTGGAGCGAGCGGCCTGGCTGCCCAGGCGATCATGAACACCTTCCTCGCCGCTGCCGCAGCGATGCTGGGATGGGTCCTGCTCGAGTGGGTCAAGGACCGCAAGCCCACGACGCTGGGAGCAGGCTCGGGAGCTGTCGCCGGCCTGGTGGCCATCACCCCCTGCGCCGGCTTCGTAGGAACGCTCCCGGCGCTGCTCATCGGCTTCGCCGCAGGGATCATCTGCCTGCTCGCCATCCAGCTGAAGTTCAAGTTCGGCTACGACGACTCGCTCGACGTGGTGGGCATCCACATGGTGGGTGGCCTGGTGGGCGCCCTGCTCCTCGGCTTCTTCGCCGACCTGACCATCAACGAGGCCGGTGCCGACGGGGTCTTCTTCGGCGGAGGCTGGGACCTGGTGGGCAAGCAGGCCATCGCGTCGTTCGCGGTGCTGGCCTTCTCGCTGGTGGCTACCTTGATCATCGGCAAGATCATCGACCTCGTCGTCGGGCTCCGGGTCAGCGAGCAGGCCGAGGACATGGGCCTCGACCTGGCCGAGCACGCCGAGACGGCTTACAACCTGGGTGACGTGGCCTCCATGGGCCGGATCGGATAGGAGGAGCCACATGAAGCTGATCACAGCCATCATCAAGCCCCACAAGCTCGACGACGTGAAGGACGCCCTCAAGGCGGCAGGAGTGCAGGGCCTGACGGTCGACGAGGTGAAGGGCTTCGGCCGCCAGGGTGGTCACACCGAGGTGTACCGGGGTGCCGAGTACACGGTGGACTTCGTGCCCAAGGTGCGCGTCGAGACGGTTGTGGCCCCCGAAGCCGCAGCCGCCGTGGTCGACGCCATCGTGACCGCCGCCCGCACCGACAAGATCGGCGACGGGAAGGTGTGGGTGACCGACGTCGACAACGTGGTGCGCATCCGCACCGGCGAGCGCGACGCCGACGCGGTGTAGGCCACCCGCTCACACAACGCCGCACAGCGGGACAGCAAAGGGGGCGACGGCGATGCCGTCGCCCCCTTTGTGCGTCCTTCAAGCCGGCGGTCAGTCCCTCCTGCCGCCCTACCTTTGGTGCTAGAAGAACCGGATGACCGCCCCCGGGCTCTCCTCTTCCTCGCCCGCCCGGAGCGGGATCGTCCTGGCCACGCTCATAGGCGTCGCCGCGGTGGCCAACCTCAACCTCTCGGTGGCCAACGTCGCCCTCCCCGACATCGGCGACCACTTCGGTGCCTCCCAGACGGCCCTCAACCTGGTTGCCGTGGGGTTCTCGCTGGGCCTGGCCACCTCAGTGCTCTACCTGGGCGCCCTCGGCGACCGCTTCGGGCGCAAGCAGATGCTCGTGGCCGGCATGGCCCTCTCGATCCCCGCCTGCATCCTCGCCGCGCTCGCGCCCAACATCGAGGTCCTGGTGTTCGCTCGCGTGCTCGGAGGGGTGGCCGCGGGCATGGCCTACCCCACCACGCTCGCGCTCATCACTGCGCTGTGGTCGGGGCAGGCGCGCACCAGCTCCATAGCCCTGTGGTCTGCGATCGGGGGAGCGATCTCCGCCCTGGGCCCGCTGGCGTCAGGATGGCTCCTGGAGCACTTCTACTGGGGTTCGGTCTTCCTCCTCACGCTCCCCCTCGCCCTGCTCGCCCTGTTGCTGGCACAGCGGCTGGTGCCGGCGCACGTCCACGAGACCACCGATCCCGTCGACAACCTCGGTGGCGTGCTCTCGATCGTGATGGTCGCCGCCGTGGTGATGTCGATCAACTTCGCCCCCGAGCCCGGCAGGGGCGCGCTCGCTCTGGGCCTGGCAGCCGTGGGCGTCGCAGCCCTGGTGGCCTTCATCGTGCGCCAGCGCCGCGCACGGGTGCCCCTCTACGATCTGTCCATCGCCGCCCGCCGCACCTTCTGGGTGGCCGCGGTGGCGGGCATCATCGTGTTCGGCTCGCTCATGGCGGCGCTGTTCATCGGCCAGCAGTTCCTGCAGAACGTGCTGGGCTACAGCCCTCTGGCGGCGGGCGCAGCCATCCTCCCGGCTGCGCTGTTGATGGTCATCGCCGCCCCCATCTCGGCGCGGATGGTGAAGAGGCACGGGTCGAGGGTCACGCTGATCGTGGGCTTCGTCTCCTGCCTCCTCGGGTTCCTGGTGGCCTTCCTGTGGTGGAACGAGGGCATCTCGTACATGCCGGTGGCGGTGGCCTACTGCCTCGTGGGCTTCGGCGTGGGAATCGCCGGCACCCCCGCCTCGCGCTCGCTCACCAACTCTGTGCCGGTGCGCCGGGCCGGCATGGCCTCGGGCACGGCAGACCTCCAGCGCGACCTGGGCGGGGCCATCATGCAGTCGATCCTCGGTGCGCTGCTCACGGCCGGCTACGCGGTTGCGATCCGGGCCGACATAGCGAGCGCCCCGCCGTCGGTGCAGGCCCAGGTGACAGATCCCATCTCCGCCGAGCTCCAGAAGTCGTTCGCCGGTGCCGTCGCCACCGCCGATCAGTACCCGCAGTACGCCAGCCAGATCATCGAGGCTGCCAAGACCTCGTTCCTCGACGGAGCCGACTGGGCGTACGCCACAGGCATCATCGCCATGATCGGCGGGATCGCTCTGGTCGCCATCGCCTACCCCCGCCACGAGGCAGAGGCCCGTCTGCTGGCCGGCTACGCAGAGGCCGACGGCGCAGCGGCTGCCTGACCCCCGCCGAGCTGTCCTCCGCCCGGTGGGTCCGCTGCCCGCTCGACCGCCCCGGGCTCGTCGTCCTCGGTGACCTTCAACCAGCGCGCCACGGCCGTCGCCGACAACCCGTAGACCGCCACCGTCCCGACGATCACGAGGAACGTGGTGGGTAGGAGCTTCTCCGAGCCCGGGATGCCGGCTGCGATCATGGGCGCGGCGAAGGTCGAGGCCGTCGAGGCCGCCACGATCCCCCGGGGGTCCATCCACCCGATGAACGCACGTTCACGCACCGACAGGCCGGCGCCCATCGTGCTCACCCAGGCGACGATCGGCCGCACCACCAGCACCAGGCCCGCCACCACGCCGATGGCAGGCAGGATCACCTCGGGCAGCGACTCGGGTACCACGGTGGCGGATATCGACACGAAGAGGACACCGATCACCAGCTGCACGGTGGTGGAGAGGAAGGCCCGGTCCGACGACACGTGGATGTTGGTGACGTTCGCCAGGGCTACACCCATGACGATCGCCGCCAGCAGCCCGGTGTCGTCGCGCACCACGTTGCACACCGCCGTCACCAGGATCACGGCGGCGACCATCGCCTCGGTCCCCAGCACGCCTCCCAGCTTCAGCTTGTTGAGCAGGAACCACAGCAGCAGCGTCCCCACCGCGGCGCCGGCAAGGCCGACGCCCACGCTCAGGAGGAACCCCGCGACCTGCTCCCAGATGTGCATGTAGTGGCCCGTGGTGATCGCGGTGAACACCAGGGCGGCGATGATGGCACCGATCGGGTCGATGGAGCTGCTCTCCCAGCTGAGGATCCTTCGCAGCACGGGGTTGGGCCTGGCGTAGGCGAGCAGGGGGCCCACCACGGTAGGCCCCGACACGATGAGGATGGCTCCGAGCAACACCGCCGCCTTCGACGACAGCCCCAGGAGCAGGGCGGTGAGCACGGTGGCCCCGAACCAGGTGATGGGCACCCCGATGCTGATGAGCCGCCGGACGCAGCGGTGGTGGCGGCCCTCCAGCTCCGAGAAGCGCAGGTCGAGCCCTCCCTCGAAGAGGATGATGGCCACCCCGAAGCCCACGAGGGGCCCGAAGGCCTCACCGAAGATGTTGTCGGGGTTTATGTCGGGGATCACGATCCCCGTGAGGAAGCCCACGGGAAGCAGCAGGATGATCGCGGGCACTCGTAGGCGGCTTGCCACGATCTGGCACGCCACGGCCAGCGCCACCACCAATCCCAGGCCAAGGATGATGTCGGACTCGGTCACAATCCGGCCACGCTAGGCCCAGGAGTGTTCTCAATCATTCTCAGGTCACTGGTAGGGTGCCGAGGTGACCTCCGATATCCACGCCATCGCAGCCACCCGGCTCGGCTCCGCCGACCAGCGCTACACGCGCAGCCGCAGGAAGATGGTGGAGGCGCTGGATGCAGCGGAGCGACCCATGAGCATCCCCGACCTGCTCGCCATCAGCGACATCCCCCAGAGCTCCGCCTACCGGAACCTGGCGGTGCTCGAGCAGGCGGGCGTGGTGCGCAAGGTGGTGGCCACCGACGAGTTCACCCGCTTCGAGCTGGCCGAGGACCTCACCCACCATCACCACCACCTGTTGTGCACCGGGTGCGGCGACGTGCGCGACTTCACCCTCCCGGCGCGCACCGAGCGCTCGTTGCACCGCACGCTGGCGGCGATGGCAGGCGAGCACGGCTTCGAGGGGGCCCAGCACAGGGTCGACGTCGTGGGTCTCTGCTCGTCCTGCGCCAACTCCTGACGAGCGGCGCCCGGCGAGGGGCTAGAGGATCCCCAGGGCCCGGGCCCGCTCCACGGCGGTCATGCGGTTGCTCGCATCGAGCTTGCGGTATATGCGCCTCAGGTGGGTCTTCAGGGTGTTGTTCGAGATGTAGAGCTCGGCGGCGATCTCGGTGTTGCTGAGCGCCGTGGGCAGGAGACGCAGCACTCCCATCTCCCTGCCCGACAGGAGGTTCGGGGCAGGTTCCGGCTGAGGTGCGGGACGTATCGTCGCCTGCAGCTCGCCGAGGGCCTCGGTGGGCTCGTCCACGACCATCGAGGCCATGATCTCGCACGCGGCGGGACCGGCGTCGAGGAAGACCCTCACGAAACCCTCGGGCCGGGCCATGGCGGCTGCGCTCGCCAGCAGCCGGCCGGCATCGGCGAACCGGGCCTCCTGGTGTGCAGCGATGGACTGCCAGATCAGGTGCCGCAGTCGACCCAACACGTCGGTCCCTTGCGGCCACGCACCCACGGCTGTCCGCAGAGCCGCCATGTCGCCGGTGGAGAAGGCCAGCTCGGCAGCCGTGGCGAACGTGGAGGAGGAGTGGTCGAGCGTGGTGAGCACCCTGCGGGCGGCGCTGTGGTCGCCCTCGCGCACGCGCACCACGGCTTCCACGGCGCTCAGGTCCTCGAGCACGCTCGCAGCCGTTACCACCTCGTTGCTCGCCTTCCAGCGGGCCAGCTCGGAGCCGGCTCCCTCCACGTCTCCGATCGCCAAGAGGAGCTGCACCTTGGCGGTGACGATGCTGGCGATCACGGTGCTGCGCCGGTTGCGCCGCGCCCGCACCTCTGCCGCTTCCAGTAGCCGGCTCGCCTCTTCCAGCTCACCCCGCTCGCTCGCCACCTGGCCCGCGGCCAGCGTGGCTTCTGCAGTGGAGATGTGGTCCTCCATGCCGGTCGTCTCGGCGATCTCCAGCGCCTGGCCAGCCGCTCGGACGGCGTGGCTCAGCCTGCCTGCCGCCGCCTCGAGCAGTGCGAGGCCCCCGAAGGTGAGGATGCGCCACGCCGTGTAGGCGCTCGGGTCCTCCAGGCCCTTGGAGTAGCACTCACGAGCTTCGTCCAACCGTCCCAGGTGCGTGAGCGACTTGCCCATGGCGAGCACGGCCACCGCCTTCAAGAACGCGTCGGGCATCTGGCCGGGCCTCACCTCGTCGGGAGGGACCTCTGCATCCAGCACGGCTATTGCCGCTTCGGCGCGAACCAGGGCCTTTTCGGGCGGGTACGACCACGAGACGCCGGTGGCGCGGATGATGTCGAGGCCCGCTCGCTCGCGGCTCCCCGGCAGGTAGCGCGTCTCCACGTCGTCCAGGAGGGCGTCGGTGGTGGCGGCGTTGCCCACGAAGCGCTCTATCACCACCAGCGCGAACGAGGCCTGGCGATGGGCACGCAGGAGGCCGACGGGCACGTCGTGCATCCACCGCGCCACGGCTGCCCCCTCACCACGCTCGTATGCGGTCCAACCGTGGAGCGGGACGAGATCGAGGATCGTGTTCCACGACTCCGCTGCTGCCAGGCACTCCACCGCGCTCTCGAGGTCGTCCTGATCCATGTGCCACATCGCCGCCAGCTCCAGCGTGCGCTTGTAGCGGGCAGGATCGGTGGCCCTCAGGTGCCTCCTCATCGCCTCGGACACCAAGGGGTGGTAGCGGAACCAGGTTCCCCGGGCATCCAGGGGTGTGATGAGCGTGCGCCTCTCCAGCTCCAGCAGCAGCCGGTGGCTGTCGGAGCGCCCCGTTATGGAATCGCACAGGGGACCGCAGATCTTGTCGAGCAGCGTGGAGACGCGGAGCAGCTCGCCTAGCTCGGGAGGCTGGCGGTCGACCACCTCGGCTTGCAGGTAGTCGCCCACGTGGCGGTCGATGCGCTGCATGGCGTCGGTCACCGACACCGAGGGGGCGCGGTCGCGGATGGCCACCGCCGCCAGCTGCACGCCCACCGCCCAGCCCTCGGTGCGGCTCCACAGGTCATCGACCTCCTCGGGTTTCAGCTCCACCCCCGAGACCCTCTCCACCAGCTCAGCGCTCTCCTTGGGGTCGAGTGCCAGGTCGAGGGGGCCGATCTCGGCCAGCTCGCCCCTGCTGCGCAGGCGGTGGAGGCCGGCGACCTCGGCCCGGCTGGTGAACAGGAACCTCAGGTCACCCGGAGCGCGCTCGGTGAGCCACACCAGCTCCTCCACCAGCACTGCGGGAAGCTCGTGGAGGTCCTCCACCACGACCACGGTGGGCGGCCGGCCGGCGCTGCTCATCAGGATGGCATCGAGGAAGGGCCCGCCCATCCGCTCGCCACCGGCCTCTATGCGCCGTCCCGCTTCGTACAGGGTCTCCTCCCCCCAGGGCCCCGAGAGGGCGGCCAGCAGCTCGCGGGCGAAGGCCATGCCGTCGGCCACGGCGGGCCCGGCGGCCACCCAGGCCAACGACCGCCCGATCTCCGCCGTCGACCACTGGCGTACGAGGAACGACTTCCCGGCCCCCGCAGGGCCCACGATCACCGTCAGCCGGCCTCGCGTAGCCGCCCTGAGCCTGCGCATGAGGCGAGGGCGCGTCACCGCGAACGCCGGGGGTGGTGGCGGCAGCTGGGCTCGCTGCGGCTGGGCTGGCATCAGCAACGACATGGCAGTTCGGCCAAACGCTAGTGGTCGGCGCATCTCAGAGCAGTGTCAGTCGCGTTGCGAAAGCCATGGCGATGACCCCTCGCGGCATGGTTGCGAGTCCCCACGGTGCCTCACAGCCCGCTGCCGCCTCTGTGCGCCAGGCGTATCCGGGGCGTCACGGTGCGCTCACGGGCCGGCAACCCGCCCCCCTTACCGTGCCCCGCATGGCCAAGCCCGACATACCGGCAGCGAAGCGAGCAGGCCTCGGCGTCGACCTGGATCGCATGGTCCGTGAGGGTGACGGGTGGCTCACGCCTGAGGACCGCTACGCCCTCAAGACCCACGGGGTGTGCAGCCAGCTCCAGGACGGGGTGTTCATGATCAGAGTGCGCGTGCCCGGCGGCGTGCTCCCGACCGCCCGGGCACGCGCTCTCGCCCGCACGGCGAGGCGGTACGGACCCGACTGGCTCCACCTCACCACTCGCCAGAGCGTGGAGCTGCACTGGGTGGAGGCAGAGCAGGTGGAGGGGCTCCTGGCCGAGCTGACCCAGGCGGGCCTGTCCACTCGCTCGGCGTGCGGGCACACGCTGCGCAACGTGGTGTGCTCGGAGGACGCCGGCGTGGGGCTCGACGAGCCCTTCGACTGCTTCCCCGACGCCAGCGCTGTGAGCGAAGCGATCCTGGCGCGCTCGGCCGAGCTCAACTGCATTCTGCCCAGCCGCATCAACGTCTCGTTCGGGGGCTCGCCGCGCTGCCGTGCCGACGCGCTCATAAACGACGCGGGGTTCGTGTCGTGCCTGCGGGGCGGCGATGCCACCTCCTCTCACGGGCAAGGCGGGGCCCCTGGCGAGGCGGGCTACGAGCTGTGGGCGGGGGGGTCGCTCGGCAAGAGCCCGTCGCTGGCAGTGCGACTGTGCGAGTTCCTTCCCAGAGCCGACGTGCTGGCTGCCGCCGAGGCGCTGGTGGAGGTCTACGTGCGCCACGGCAACCTCGACGACCCGGCCAAGGGGCGAATGAAGTTCGTGGTGTCGGCGATGGGCGAGGAGAACTTCAGGAAGGCCTGGGAGATCGCGTTCGCCGAGGCCAGGCAGCGCCGTCGCCCCGCCCCCGTGCCCGTGGAGGTGCTCGCCTCCGCGGCACACCTCGACATCCTGGGGATGCGGCCTGAGGGCGGTTGGTCGTCCGGGGTGCGCCCGCAGAGGACGCCTGGCCTCGCCCTGGTGACCGTGGAAGTACCCCTCGGCGACACCAACGGCTCCGAGATGGAGCTGCTCGCCGACATGGCCGACAAGCTGGGCGACGGCGCGCTGATGATCACCCGCGACCAGGACATAACCCTGCGCAACGTCCCCATCGCCGCCGTGCCCGCCATTCGCGAGTCCCTGGCCCGCCGTGGCCTGTCGCTGCTGGGCGAGGGCGCCACGGCCCCCGTGCGGGCGTGCACCGGCTCGGCCGTGTGCGCCATCGGCATCACCAACGCCCCCGAGGCAGCCCGGGGGCTCCTGCGGGTGGGGCGCCTCGCCCGCAACTCCTCGCTGAAGGTGCACGTCTCGGGGTGCCCCAACTCCTGCGCCCAGCACCAGGCGGCCGATGTCGGGCTCTCCGGTGCCAAGGTGCGGATAGGCGGCGTCACCGGCGACGGCTACCAGGTGTGGCTGGGTGCCGACCTGGCTGCCGGTCGGGTGGGCACGGTGGCCGGGCGCGTTGCTGCGGCCGACCTGGACGCCGCCGTCGAGGCGGTGGTGGGCACCTGGGAGGCGTTGCGCCACGACGGCGAGACCCTCGGCACCACCGTCGGACGCCTGGGCGTGGAGGCCTTCGGCGCGCAGGTGGCGGCCGAGCTTCCCGAGCGCTGGGCCCCCGGGCCCGAGGACGACCCGATCGAGATGGACCTGCTCCTTTCCCACCGGAGGTAGAAGTGCCGATCCCAATCCCCGAAGCCCTCGACGAGCAGGGCACCCTGGCCGCGACTAAGGCCTCGCAAGCCTCGAGGGCCTCGAGGTTCGCGTTGTCGGCCGGCCTCGCCGGCGTCTACATAGGCGTCGCGGTGGTGTTGCTCATCAGCGTGAGCGCGCCCCTGGCGGCGACGGGCTCGCCGGCCACCAAGCTCGTGCAGGCGGCGGTGTTCGGGATAGCGCTCACCCTCATCGTCTTCGCCGGCGCCGAGCTGTTCACCGGCAACGTCATGGTCATGCTCCAGGGCCTCGTGCGCGGGCAGGTGGGCTGGGGGAAGCTCGGCTGGGTGCTGGCGCTCACCCTCGTGGGCAACCTGGTGGGCTCGCTCGTGTTCGCGTGGGTGGTGCACGGCGCCGGGAGCCTCAGCGGTGGCTCCGCGGGCGACCTGGTGGGCTCGATCGTGGCCGCCAAGAGCGCCACGCCGGGCATGCAGCTCTTCTGGCGGGCGGTGCTGTGCAACATGCTCGTGTGCCTCGGCCTCTGGATGGCGAGCCGCACCCGCAGCGATGCCGCCAAGCTCGTGGTGCTGTGGTGGGCGCTGCTGGCCTTCATAGGCTCCGGCTTCGAGCACTCGGTGGCCAACATGACCGTGTTCGGCCTGGGGGCGCTGCAGGGCAGTGCCTCATGGGGAGACCTGGCCTTCAACCTGGCATGGACGGTGCCGGGCAACGTGGTGGGCGGCGGGATCGTGGTGGGACTCGCCTACGCATGGCTGGCTCGCCCCAGCCCGACCGTGGCCCTCGGGTCCCTTTCAGGGCACCAGCCGGTAGCCGCGGCGGGGAACGGTCTCGATGGCGCCGCCCACCTCGGCCAGCCGCAGGCGCAGGCGCCCGACGGCGGTCTCGACCGCGTGGGTGTCGGCCCCCTCGCCTAGCCACACCTCCCTCAGCAGGCGGTCCTTCGACACGACCGTCCCGGGCTTCTCCGAGAGCTGTGCGAGCAGGGCCCGCTCCCTGTCGGTCAGGAGCACCTCGCCGGTGGGCCCGGCGAGGAGGGCTCCCTGGAGGACGGCGGGGCGCCCGCAGAGCGCGAGCGAGAGGCGCCGGTCGCTCATGGCCGACGCCAGGGCCGCGACCATCGCCCCGAGGCGACCTCGCTGGGGTTGCACGACGGGATCCACCCCCTGCTCGTAGACGTTGCGGGCGGTGACCGGCCCCACGCAGGCCACCGTCACTCGAGCCCGCAGGGCCTCCCTCAGGTCGCGACCCATGCCAGCTCCGTCGGCCAGGTCGAACGTGTTCCACACGGCCGGCGGGCTGGTGAAGGTGATCGCGTCGATGCGCCCGGCAGCTGCGGCCGTGATCAGGCGCACGAGCTGGCTCGGGTCGTCGGGAGCCATCCAGGCGTAGACGGGCACGTCCACCACGTCGGCGCCGTGGCCGCGCAGGGCGCTCGCCAGGTGCGGCACCGGCGCGCCGTCTCGCTGCACGGCTATGCGCACGCCCCGTAGAGACCGCTCGCTGAGGTGCGAGAGCACCTCCTCGGCCTGCTCGCTCTGAGCGCGCCATGTGACGTGAAGGCCCGCCGCCACCGCTGCCCCTGCCGCCTTGGGCCCCCTTGCCAGCACCCGGGCGTCTCGCAGCGCATCCAGCAGCGCGCCGTCGAGCCCGAGCGACTCGGCGGCGGCGACCCAGCCCCTCATGCCCACGCCGGTAGTCGCCACCACCACGTCGGGGGGATTGTCGATGAGCTCCCGGGTGGCCGTTGCCACGCCGTCGTCGTGAGCCAGGGGCAGCGTCCGCACGGCGGGGGCGTGAACCACCTTGGCCCCCAGGCGAACGAGCAGCTCAGCCTGCTCTTCGTGGCGACGGTCGGCGGTGACCCCCACGGTGAACCCGCGCAGCTGGCCGAGGGGCATCGGCGCAGCATGCCGCGGCCATGTTTCGTGCCTGTGTCGTGCCGCTGAACGCTCCCGCTCTCCTGCCAGCCCGGTCGCAACCCGGGTTCACCTGCCATTGATGCAGGGCAAACCCAGTTTGTAGGGCCGATTTCACAGGGGATATCGGATATTTCTTGTGAAATCCACATCTATGACTGGCTTTTAGTGGGATCTGGAGTTACATTCACCCTGTCACATTCGTACCAATGACATGGTCCTAGCTGTTATAGGGGGTGACCGTGGCTCTCAGCGTCGAAGATCTACGAGCCTTCACTCTGGTCGTCCGTGAGCGCAGCGTGAGCGGCGCAGCAGCGGCCCTGGGGGTAACCCAGCAGTCGGTTTCCGAGCGGATCCGCCGCCTGGAGCGCCGCCTGGGCGTGGAGCTGTTCGATCGGCGGCCGCATGGGATGGAACCCACTGCGGCCGGCTTCCGCTTGTTGCCTCTGGCACAGCAATCGGTGGTCCTGATGGACAGGGCGATGTCGGTGGTGGACGACGACGATCTCATCAGGGTGGCGGTGCAGGAGGCCACGGCCGATGCCGTGAGGCCACTGCTAGACCTGGCCCTCAGCGGCTCGAGGCTGGAGGTGAGCGTCCAGGCCGAGGCCTCCGAGGTGCTGGGAGCGGTGGCGGCCGGCTCCCTCGACGTGGGCTTCGGCTCGTTCACCGAGGCCGACGACCCCGCTCGGGCCCTCAGCGACGACGACACCTCTTCGGCGTCTTCGGCGGGGACCGACGGCGACCCATCGGGTGCCGCGGCCAACGGCCACGGCTCGGCTGGTGGCGACATCGCCGGCGCCGATGCCTCGGGTCCGGGCGCCACGAGCGCATTGGTCATCGAGCAGTTGTTCACAGATCCAGTGATCTGGGTGGCGCCACCCGACCACCCGTTGCTCGAACGGGAGGGCCCGGTGCCCGCCACGGATCTGTCGATCCTCACCGTTGGGGTCACGGCTCCGGGCGGTGCCGACGGAGACCACAACGGCAACGGTGGCGGGGGAGCGGGCGGTCTCCGCATCGCTCCTCTCTCGACGGTGGCCGAGGCCCTTCGCAAGGGCCGCCTGGTGGAGGTGCCCGTGGAGCTGCCCGGTTGGGTGCTCCCGGTGTCGATCGCCTACCGGGCCACCGAGCGCGAGCGCCCGGCCATCTCCGCGCTGCGGGCTGCGGTGCTGGAGGAGCACCAGCGGGCCGTCGCCCGCGACGCCCGCTCTACCCAGGGAGCGCGGCGTTGAGGGGCCGGCAGCCGCCGACCTCGCCATTCGCAATTTGATCTGAACGAAGAGAACGAGCTCAACAAGTCAGTCAATCAGTCAGTCAGTAGAAGCAATCCAGGGGGGTTCCATGAGTAAGTCGTTCGTTGGAAGTGCGCGCGGCGCGGTCGCGTCCGCACGTGTGAAGAGGTGGCGCGCCGCCACGGTCGCGCTGCTGGTGTTGGCCATGGTCGGCTCGCTGCTTGCCCTTGCTGTCCCACCGCCATCGGTGGCCGGCGCCCAGGAGCCCGAGACCGAGACCAACGTTGTCAGCTGGCCGGTGGACTGCGTCGGCGAGGCCGCCGGTGTTCGCCAGCCAGAGGCCAACCAGATGGACTTCGACGTCACCTTCCCGCCCACGGTGGAGTCCGACTCAGAGTTCACCATCCGCATCGACCACGGAGGCTCGGCCTACCCCGACATAAAGGAAAGCCTCATAGGCCCGGTTCCGGTGAACTACCTGGCGAACGTCAAGGTGATGTTCAACCTTCCCTCCAACGCCTCGATCGAGAGCCTCGAGGTGGTACCCGGGACCGGTCATGGTGTCGACGGACCCTTCACCGTGTCGGTGGACAACTCCTTCAACCCGGCTCGGATCGTGCTCTTCGTGACCTTCGTTCCGAAGAACCCAATCCCTCCCACGAACGAGACGTTCTTCACCTACCCGTCCATCGAACTGAACCTGCGCGCGACGGGCCCCGTGGGCTCTACCGTCCAGACCCAGGTGTCGGGGACCAGCGAGGCCACCTCGGGCTACGTGTTCGACGCGGGTTCGGTCTCGGAGGCCATCGTGGAGTGCTGGCCGGTTGGCGAGGTTGCCGCACCGATCATGTCCACCACCGTCATCGGGTCTAGCGCCGAGTCGATCCCCACCACTACGACGGTCACGGCCAACCCGACGATCATCCCTGCGGGTGGGCAGACGAGGCTGACGGCGCACGTCGTGGGTGAGCTGGGGGCTCCGGTGGGAGCCGTCCGCTTCAACGACGGCGCCACCGTCCTCGGCTTGGCCGAGGTCGACCAGGGCACCGGAACTGCGACGCTCGACGCAACGCTCAACACCATCGGCAACCGTCAGGTGACAGCCAACTACTTGGGTGGCCCGGGTTACGAAGCCTCCACCTCCGTGCCGCTCCCTGTCACCGTCACCAACCCCGCTGACCGTGCGCGAGCGACGGCGACAATCGGTGCGTCACCAAACCCGGTGCAGCTCTCCGATCCGTTCGGCCTCTTCGTCTTCGCCCAGACCACCGACCTTTCGGGAGGGGTCACACCAGTCGGCGCCGGCCCGGCCCCGACCGGAACGGTTCGGCTCTACGACGACGACGTGCTGGTGTCCACCCAGCAGTTGGTGGGCGGCGCCTACCAACCGGTTACCCGCAGCAACCCGGTACTGGGTGGTCACCCCCTGCGCGTCGAGTACGCCGGTGACCACAACTACTTCCCATCTGTTGGCATGAACCAGCTTGACTCCATCTGGAGCTCTGCCGCTGGACAGAACGTGCCGATGACGGGAACCATCGACCTCAACGGCGCCGACAGCGTGCCGCTGCCGGGTGGCGTCAACTACAACGGCGCCTTCCGCACCGACCCGGACGGCAACGTGCAGCTCGACGGCATCCTGCGCTCGATCAACCTCACACTCCCGGTTGCCGGTGGAACCATCACCGGTCGGCTTGCCCAGGACGGGCCAGCCACGGGCATGGTCACGCCGGGCAACGTCGCGGACGTGAGCACCCAGATGTGGTTCCAGGTGACCGGCGCCGACCTCGGCTCCGGGCCGGTCGCCTTCTCGTCCGCTTGCGCTCTCGGCCCCTTCGAGGTGGAGCTGTCCGGAACCAGGGATGGCACATCGGGCCCGGTCACGCTCTCGCAGAGCAACTTCTTCGTGCCCGCGGCTCCCGCTGGATCCTGCGTGACTACCGGCGGGACCTCACTGGCCTCGGCGATCAACACTCGCCTCTCGGGCGCGGCGACCTCGCTCAACCTGGTCTTCACGCCACCTGATGCCGGTCAAACCGTCTCGGTCTCGGCCGTGTCGGTGAACATGCCGTCCAGCTTCTATGGGCAGCCCGTGACCCTCTCGGTCACGGTGAGCACGCCCGGACCCGCCTTCCTGCCCTTCTTCGGTGGAGCTGTCCAGTTCTACTCGGGTGATTTCCTCTTGGGTGCCGGTCGCATCGGGGGCTTCGGGCTCCAGGCGCCATCCACCCTCACTCGTCCCGAGAACGTCCTGTCGGGCTATGGGGGACCGTTGCCTCAGGGCACCAACGAGCTCTGGGCACGCTTCATACCGGACGGATCCTCGAGGACGACGTTCGCCATGAGCGATCCCGGCCCCACGACCCAATATGTGGTCGAGCCCCCAATCGCCAAGACACCGGTCAACATGACGACGACTGCACCGCTTGAGGTGCAGGCGGGTGAGGTGTTCGATGTCAGGACCGAGATCGATCCCAAGCCGGGCACGCAAGGTCCGTTCGGCGCAACCGTCGGGGGGCCGTTCGAGCTCGTTGATCAAGAGGGCAAGCGCCTCGCCGGGATCAACACGGGTCCATTCGAAAGCTGGCTCGACCCGGATGTGAACGCGCTTGTCAGCAAGATCGCCCTTCCTCCCGGGGTCTACCAGCTGCGTGGCTCTCTCGCCCTCCTTCCAGAAAGTGAGTGGTGGTTCCAGGTGGCGCCGACCAACTCGGCGACTGTCGTCGTGACCGGCGAGAGCCCTGAGGCCCCGATCTCCATAGCCTCCGAGACGACCTATGGAGCAGGCGTGGTGCCGCAGGGACAGTCGCTGTGGCTGCAGGCTCAGGGCGGGCCAGACACCGCAGTCCGAGGAGCCTGGACCGAAAAGGGCACGCCAGACAGCTGCAACTTCGCCCAGAGCACGGTCACCTTCTGGGAGGGTGAGACCCTGCTGGGCTCACCGTCGGGCAACACCAGTTGCCTTACTGACTCCCCTCTCTTCAGTGCCTTCCAGGTTCCGTCGTCGGTCACCTCGGTCCTCGGGGAGCACACAATCACGGTTCGCTTCGACCCAGCCTCGGACATCTTCCACGGAAACCTCGGCATGGTCCCAGGTGAGACCACGTTCACCTTCGATGTGGTGACCCCTGGTTCGCCGACGCCGATGCCCACGGCGACGCAGCTCCAGTCGATCTTCCCGGTGGGCACTGCGAACCCGCAGCCCGCGGTCCAGGGCGTGGCGTGGAGCCAGATCAACGGCTTCGTCACCTACAACGCTCCCGGTTCGGTGGAGTACTTCGCCGAGCACACCGGAACCGGCGTGGAGACCTCGCTGGGCACAGCGACCGTCTCGACTTCGACGTCAAACCGCGGGCTGGCTCGCCTCTCCAACAGCGCTGCTACAGCGACGCTACCCGCCGGCCTCTACGAGGTCTGGGGTGTGTACACGCCGTCGAACGCCAACTTCGAGGGCTCTGTGTCGGCTCGAGTGAACCAGCGAGTGGTGGCTACGGGCTCTCCCGTGGCGACCGCAACCTCGTTGTCGGTCTCCCCCGAGGGGTCCAACTATGAGGGACTGCCCACTGAGATCACAGCGAGCATGTCTCCCTCTGATGCCGCAGGCACCGTGAAGTTCTTCGACGGCGGCACCGAGATCGGCACGGCCACGGTGAACGGAGGATCGGCCACTCTCTCGACTTCCGACCTGGCCGAGGGCACGCACGCCTTCACGGCGCAGTTCACGCCGACCAACCCGGCGTTCTTTGGTGGTTCTGCCTCGGCGCCGGTGATCTACGAGATCACCCAGCCAGGCGTCGAGACATCGACGACGCTCACCGCCTCGCCCGAGGGCTCTGCGTACGAGGGTGACCCGGTGACCTTCACCGCGACTCTCGATCCCTCCGAGGCTGAGGGCACCGTCTCGTTCGAGGACGAGCACGGTCAGCTCGGCACGGCAGAGGTGGTCGATGGCGTGGCCACGTTGACGGTCGACGACCTGGAGCTGGGAGAGCACGAGGTGATCGCGGTGTTCCAGCCGACCGACCCTGGTGCGTTCCAGTCGTCGGAGTCCGAGGCGGTCACCTACGAGATCACACAGCGCCCAGAAGGGCCCATCGAGACCGGCACCACGCTGGCCATCGCTCCCTCGGGTTCTGCGATCGTGGGCTCAGAGGTAACCCTCACGGCCACCGTCACGCCTTCCGCGGCAGCGGGCACCGTGAGCTTCCTCGACGGGGCCACGGTCATCGCAGGCCCGGTAGCGGTCACCGGTGGCTCGGCCGAGGCCGTCGTGGATTCGCTGGCCCCTGGCACTCACAGCCTGGTGGCGGCCTTCGAGCCGGACGACCCGGAGGCTTATGGAGGCTCGGCAAGTCCCGCTCAGGACTACGAGATCACCACCGACTTCGTGAACCCGGTGTTCGTCTGCCAGGGAGTAGACGACGTGACCATCGGGCTCATGAAGGGCCTCGTGGCTCCTCCAGACGGGATCCTCACCCTTCCCACCGAGCTGACAGCAACAGTTCCAGAGACACTGGCAAGCGGCGGAACTGGAAACGTGAACTTCACCTGGTCGGTCACGCTTCCCGAGAACCTCGCCGATTTGGCCATCAATGCCCAGGCCTCTGTGATCTACATGGAAGACATGGACATCGCCATAGAGGCCGGCGGGGGCTCTGAGCAGACGTGGGAGTTCCCAGAGGGCTACACCATCACCGACCCGACGGCCCCCATCACGCTGGAGGCCAGCGGCACGGTGACCGCATCTGCAGACCAGAACATCTTCTATGCGATGCGGAGTCCGCTGCTGCTCACCATCCACGTGCCGCCGACACCGCTGCTCCCAGACACTCACGTGTA
>CAYNQN010000024.1:0-18701 GCA_964399375.1 uncultured Rhabdothermincola sp.
GGTGGAGATGCCCGAGGACAAGGTGACCGAGGCCCTCCGCTTCGCCGCCGAGCCCCTCTCGCTCTCCGAGCCCCTCCGCGAGGACGGCGACGCCGAGCTGGGTGACGTGGTGGAGGATCGCTCCGCCGAGTCGCCGTTCGAGGTGGCGGCCACGGCGCTGCTACCCGAGGAGATCTCTCGGTTGCTCAGCCCGCTGGACGAGCGGGAGCGGGAGATACTCAAGCTCCGCTTCGGCCTCGACCGGGGAGAGCCCCGCACCCTCGAAGAGGTGGGCGAGCACTTCAACCTCACCCGTGAGCGCATCCGCCAGATCGAGGCCCGGGCTATGTCGAAGCTGCGGCACCCCTCGAGCGATACAGGCGCCAGAGATCTCCTAGCAGTCTGAGCGCCAGCGCCGACCGGCGCAGGCGCCTTGCGATGTCCCCCGCTCCTGCCGGCTTCGCCGGCGGGCCGCTCGGCTTCCCTGGCGGGGTGAGGTGCGAGCCCCCTAGTCTCCTGCGGTATGAAGAAGTTGATCGTCCTGGCCGTGGTCGCTGCTCTCGTGGTGCTGGTGGTGAAGAAGCTCCAGGACGCCTGAGCACCCACCATGTGACACCTCCCACGACGGCCGCCGCTGTCGCACCCACCGCCAGGTAGACGAGCACGCGCGGGGCCGGCATGGGCACCCGCTCGCGGAGCGGCACGGTGGTGCGGAAGATCCTGATGTCCCATCCCCGCTCCCTCGCCGTCCGGGCCAGCTCGCGGTCGGGGTTCACGGCCACCGGGTGGCCCACCGCCTCCAGCATGGGCAGGTCGGTCATCGAGTCGGAGTAGGCGTAGGACTCGGCCAGGTCTATGCCGTCACGCTCGGCCACCTCCCGAATGGCCTCGGCCTTGAAGGGCCCGTAGGCGTACAGCTCCACCTCGCCGGTGTAGCGACCCTGGGCGTCGACCTGGGGCCTGCTGGCTATGGCCTCGTCGGCCCCGAGGTAGCGGGAGAGGGGCTCCACTATCTCCATCGGCGAGGCCGACACGATCAGCACCTTGCGTCCGGCCGCAGCGTGGGCCCGCATCTCCTCCAGGGCCTCGTCGTAGACGATGGGCTCGATCACCGAGATGAGGGCCTCTTCCACCACGGCCTTCACGTGTGCCTGATCCCAACCCTTGGTGACGCGCAGGGCTGACTCCCTGAACTTCCGCATCCTTTCCTCGTCTGCCCCGAGGCGGCTGAAGACCAGCTGGCTCCACGTGGCCCTGAGCAGCAGGCGGTGGCTGATCATCCCGGCCTTCAGCAACGGACGGCTGAAGGCCACCATCGACGCCTTGGCGATGACGGTCTTGTCGAGATCGAAGAAGGCCGCCTCCATGAGAGGAGTATGGCGAGAGCGAGCCGCTCGCGCGCGCCATCCAGCTGATGGATGGGCAACTACCCAGTGACAACTGCCCAGGTGGCCACTGCTCGCTGACGCCACGGGCCGGCCCTGCGAGAAGGCCCTTGCGCGCGCTGTGCGACCGCCGTATGGTCGGCAGCCTTCCCTCCGCCCCCTTTGGGGCGACTCGACATCAGGCGCCTGCGCCTGGTTCCTCCGGCCCGCCCGCTGCGCGGCGAGCCATCCCGGCCCCTGAGGGCCCGCCAGTGCTCCGGCCGCGTCCCGGGGCGTTCGCCTGCTCGGAGGAGGAACGTTGCTTGTCTCTTGCTGGTCTGCGAAGGGTGGCGTGGGCACCACGGTGGTCGCCGGCGCCCTCGCCCTCCTGATGTCTCGAACCCATCCGCTCGGCGTGCTCATGGTCGACCTGGGCGGCGACGTGCCCGCCGTGCTGGGCATGGCCGAGCCCGAGACGCCTGGCGTGGCCGACTGGCTGGCCGCCGGCCCCGACGTGCCGGCCGACGGGTTGGCCCGCCTGGAGGTGGAGGCCTGCACGGCCGACGTGGCGCTGCTGCCCCGGGGGGCCGGGCCGCTCGGCGCCGCCGGGAGGGCCGAGGTGCTGGCCGCGCTGCTGGCGGGTGAGAGCCGAGCGGTGGTGGTGGACTGCGGCGACATCTCGGGCCCCGGCTCGGAGGTGGCGAGGGTGCTGGCGGGCGCCGCCGGCGAGTCGTTGCTGGTGACCCGGCCCTGCTACCTCTCGCTGCGCCGGGCCGCTCGCCTGGTGGCCGGCCGTGGCGACGCTGATGCGGTGGGCTCGCTGGTGCCCTCGGGTGTGGTGGTGGTGCGCGAGCAGGGCCGCGCCCTGGAGGCGAGGGACGTGGCCGACGTGCTGGGGGTGGAGGTGCGCGCCGAGGTGCCCCTCGATCCCGTGGTGGCGAGGGCCGTGGACGCCGGCCTGCTGGCCTCCCGGCTGCCCCGTTCGCTGGCACGCTCGCTCCAGGGGCTGATCTGAGGTGGACCTGGACGACGGCTTCGACCGCCGGCACCTGATGGCGCTCGCTCGCCAGGTCTCTCCCCTCGCCGCCGCCCCGGGGGTGGCGGCCGCCGCCGACCGGATGCGGGCGCGCCTGCGGGGCCTGGGTCCCCTCGAGCCGTTGCTGGCCGACCCCGAGGTGAGCGAGGTGATGGTGAACTCGGGCGGCGCCACGGTGTGGGTGGAGCGCTGCGGGCGCCTGGAGCGCAGCCCTGTGGTGCTCGACGAGAGCGCCCTGCTGGGGCTGGTGGAGCGCGTGGTGGCACCGCTCGGCCTGCACGTCGACAGGTCGTCGCCGTTCGTGGACGCCCGCATGCCCGACGGCTCGCGGGTCCACGTGGTGGTGAGGCCGCTGGCGGTCGACGGCGCGTGCCTCACCATCCGGCGCTTCGGCGTGCGCTCGGTGGCTCTGGATGAGGTCTGCTCGCCAGAGGTGGCCGAGCTGCTGGCCTGGGCGGTGACGGCACGGCTCAACGTGGTGGTGTCGGGCGGGGCCGGTGCGGGGAAGACCACGTTGCTCAACACGCTGGCGGGCCGGCTGCCCCCGGGCGAGCGCGTGGTGACCGTGGAGGACACCGCCGAGCTGAGCATCGAGCACCCCCACGTGGTGCGCCTGGAGGCCCGCCCTCCCAACGCCGAGGGGGTGGGCGCCATCGGGGTGCGCGAGCTGGTGCGCACCGCCCTGCGGATGCGGCCCGACCGGATCGTGGTGGGCGAGGTGAGGGGGCCCGAGGCCCTCGACATGTTGCAGGCCATGAACACCGGCCACGCCGGGTCGCTCTCCACGTGCCATGCGAACGGGCCCGACGACGCCCTGCGGCGCATCGAGACCCTGGCGCTGATGGGCGCCGTCTCGCTCCCGCTGGCCGCCGTGCGAGAGCAGATCACCAGCGCGGTGGACCTGGTGGTGCACGTCGCCCGTGGCCCGGACGGAACCCGGCGCGTCGTGGCGGTGCACGAGGTGGAGCGCGGCGGCGCAGGCCCTCGGGTCGGTGGCCTGGCAACGAGGGCGCTCGCCTCTCACGACCGCCTGCTGGCCGCTCCCACCCGGAGCCCTCGTTGAGCCCGCCACTGGCCGGCGCGCTGGCCGCCGTGGCAACCGTGGCGGCGCTGCGAGCGCTGGCGGGCTGCGTGGTCGACCGCTACGCGGTGCTGTCGCGCCGGCGACTCACGCCCCACGGCAGCCGAGACGGGGAGCACCCTGCAGCCGGCCGGCCCCTGGCTGCGCTGACGGCCAGGGCGCGCTCGGCGGTGGTCCGTGCCACCGGGCGCGGGCCGGGCATGGAGGGCGCCCTGGCTGCCTGGCTCGACGCCATCTCACGCTCGCTGCGCTCCGGGGCCGGGTTGGCCACCGCCCTGGCCGAGGCTGCACCGTCGACCGAGGGCACGCCGCTGGAAGAGGTCGCAGGCGCTCTGGCCGTCCGGATCGACGATGGCGAGGGAGCCGTGGAAGCGCTCGCGGCGATGGACGGGTCGGCCGGAGACCCCGGCGTGAGCCTGGCCTGCCGCTCGCTGCGCCTCGTGGCGCGAGCGGGCGGGGGACCCGCCGAGCTGGTGGAGGGAGTGGCCGCCACGGTGCGCGACCGGGCTGCTCAGCGGGCCGAGGCCTGGGCGCTGTCGACCCAGGCGCGATGGTCGGCCGGCCTGATCGCCGGGGCACCGCTGGCCTTCGGGCTACTGGTGGCCGCAACCGATCCCCGAGCTACGGGCTTCCTGGCCGGGTCGCCTGCCGGGTTGGCGTGCCTGGTGCTCGGCCTGCTGCTGGATGCCGCCGGCGTGGCCTGGATGGTGCGGATCTTCCGCCGTGGCACCGCCCTGCCCGCCCTGGTGGCGGGCCTGCCCGACGTGGTCGACCTCTACGGGGTGGCGATCCGCGCCGGGCTCACCGTGGCGCTGGCCACCGAGCACGTGGCCGGCGAGGTGGGCGAGCCGTTCGCCGCCGCCCTCGGCCAGGTGCGGCGCGCCGTGGCTACAGGCGCTCGATGGGCCGACGAGCTGGAGGGCCTCGGTTCGCTGGGCCCGGAGGTGCGCCCGCTGGCAGGAGCGCTGGCCGCCTCGGAGCGCTTCGGCTCGCCGCTGGCCGACCAGCTGGTGCTCCTCTCCGCCGACGCCCGCGGGGTGCGCCGGCGCGCCGCCGAGGGTGCCGCCCGCCGGCTCCCGGTGAAGCTCCTGTTCCCGCTGGTGCTCTGCATGCTCCCCGCCTTCGCCCTCATCACGGTCGTGCCGTTGCTGGTGGGCGCCCTCGGCTCGCTGAACCTGAACGTCTGAGCCCTCCCGACTTCACGCACAACTCCACGGAGGTATCCATGAACGACAAGTCCACCCCTCGCGCCCACGGAGACAGCGGCCAGGCCACCGCCGAGTACGCGCTGGTGCTGCTGGGAGCGGCCGCAGTGGCCCTGCTGCTTCTCGCCTGGGCCACGCAGACCAACGCGATCGGCTCCCTGCTCGACTTCGTGATGGAGCAGATCACCGGCCGCGCCGGGTGAGCTTCGCTGGCTACACCCGTGGAGCCAGCGCAAAGCAGCATGGGCAGGGGACGTTGGAGCTGGTGCTCGTGCTCCCGTTCGTGGTGGCGCTGGCGCTGCTGGTGGTGCAGGTGGGGGTGCTGGCCCATCGCCAGGTGCTGGTGACCCACGCAGCCAGGGAGGCCGCCCGGGCCGCTGCGGTGGCCGAGGAGCCGGGCGAGGTCGCCATGGCTGCCCGAGCGGGAGCCGAGCGAGCTGGAGGGCTCGACGCCGCACAGACCACGGTGGAGGCGAGCCTCGACGACGGCCGCGTAGAGGTGGAGGTGAGCTTCCACGACCCCACCGACATCGCCCTCGTCGGCCCCCTGCTGCCCGACGTCACCCTGCACGCCACGGCCACGATGCGCTGGGAGGCAGCCGGGCAGTCCTAAGCTCTCTTTATGGTCTTCGAGCTCGACACACGCCTCGAAGAAGGCTGGACCGTGATCGCCGTCAACGGCGAGCTCGACGTCGCCACGGCCCCGAGGCTGCGACAGGAAGCCATCAAGGCCCTGGGGGCGAGCCCGTCGCACCTGGCGCTCGACCTCTCCGGATGCTCCTTCATCGACTCCACCGGCCTCGGCGTGATCGTGGGGATCCTCAAGAGGATCCGCGGCTCCGAGGGCGATCTGGTGATCGTGGGAGCGCCACCCCAGGTGACGAAGGTCTTCGACATCACGAGGGTGTCGTCGATAGTCACCCTCGCCGAGTCGTTGGACCAGGCCGTGCAGGCAAAGCGACTCCGAACCCCAGCCGCCGAAGGCGGAGACTGACCCCGGGCGGCGGGCGTGGCCGAGGTGGAACTCGACATCCCAGCCCGTGCCGAGTACATCGCCCTCGCACGTCAGGTGGTGGCGGCTGCGGCCTCGGTTGAGCCCACGTTCCGCAGGGAGCGCCTCGACGATCTCCGCATAGCGGTGTCGGAGGCCACCACCAACGCCATGCAGGCCCTGGCTCACCTGAGCCCCCACGAGCGCATCACCATCCGCTGCAACATGGCCGCCGACAGGGTGGAGGTTGAGGTGATCGACGAGGGCGGCGGGTTCGACCCGGAGACCACGAAGGGCCCTCCCGACCCGTCCCATCCCGACAGGCTCGACTGGGAGCGAGGGCTCGGCCTGCCGATCATGCGCGAGCTGGCCGACGAGACCGAGATCCGCTCCTCGGCCAGCGGCACCGCGGTGCGCCTCGTGGTCTACAAGAGCGCAGGCCGGTAGGAGAGACCCCCCGGCGCAGCGGGCCGCGACGACGCGCCGCCGGCTACAAGGGCGCCGGCCTGTACAGGTTCGTGATCGGGAGGCGGCGGTCCTTCCCGAAGGCCTTCGTGGTGACCCTGACCCCCGGGGGCGACTGGCGGCGCTTGTACTCGGCGGCGTCGACCATGCGCACCACCCGCTCCACCAGGGCAGGGTCGTGGCCCTCGGCCACGAGCTGAGCAGCCGTGAGATCGCGCTCGATGTAGGCCTCGAGGATCGGGTCGAGCTGCTCGTAGGGCGGGAGGCTGTCGGTGTCGAGCTGATCGGGGCGCAGCTCTGCCGAAGGGGGCTTGCTCAGCACGGTCTCGGGCACCACCTCGGTGCCACGTCGCCGGTTCAGGTCTCGGCAGATGGCGTAGACCCAGGTCTTGGGGACGTCCTTGAGCACGGCGAAGCCGCCGGCCATGTCGCCGTAGAGGGTGGCGTAGCCAACGGCCATCTCGCTCTTGTTGCCGGTGGTGAGCACCATCCAGCCGAACTTGTTGGAGAGCGCCATGAGCAGCGTGCCCCTTATGCGGGGCTGGAGGTTCTCCTCGGCCAGGCCCGTGTCGGTGCCCTCGAAGCTGGGGCCCAGCATCTCGCAGAAGGCGCCGAAGGCCGGCTCGATCCCGATGGTCCGGTGCTGGATGCCCAGCCCCTCGGCAAGTGCCAGGGCGTCGGAGATCGAGTGGTCGCTGCTGTAGCGGGAGGGCATGAGCACGCCGTGGACCCTCTCGGGGCCGAAGGCGTCAGCGGCCACCGCAGCCACCAGGGACGAGTCGAGACCACCCGAGAGCCCCACGGCCACCTCGGTGAAGCCGCTCTTGTACACGTAGTCGCGGGTGCCCAGCACCAGGGCCTCGTAGATCTCCTGCCAGCGGGGCAGGGGGTCGGCCACGGGGCCGGGGCGGGCGGGGCCCGTGGCCCGGGACGAAGAGGTGAGCTGCTCGGTAGGAAGGGTGCGAGGGGTGCCGGTGCCGGTTCCCGAACCCTCCAGCTCCAGGTCGACCACCAACAGCTCGTCGGCATGCTGGCGCGCACGTGCGAGCACCTCGCCCCGGGGCGAGACCACCACGGAGCCACCGTCGAACACGAGCTCGTCCTGACCACCCACGAGGTTCACGTAGGCGATGGCGCAACCCACCTCGCCTGCGCGCTCGGTGAGCATCTCCTCGCGCTTGGTCGCCTTGCCTGCGTGGTAGGGCGACGCGTTCACGTTCACGATGAGCTGGGCGCCCCCCAGGGCCTGCTCGGCGATGGGCCCGCCGGAGGTCCAGGCGTCCTCGCACACCGACACGCCCACCACCGCGCCCGCCACCCCGTACAGGCGCAGCGGCTCGGTGCCCGGGGTGAAGTAGCGCTGCTCGTCGAACACCGCGTAGTTGGGCAGGCGGCGCTTGCGGTAGGTGCCCCGCACCTGGCCCCTGTGGCAGATCGCCGCCGCGTTGTAGAGCTTGGAACCCTCACGGTCGACGAAGCCCACGATCGCCACCACGTCGCCGACCTTGGCGGCGACCGCGTCCAGCGCCGCCCGGCTCTCGTCGACGAAGGCGGGCTTCAAGAGGAGATCCTCGGGGGGGTAGCCGGTCACCGAGAGCTCGGGGAAGGCGACGAGGTCGCACCCCTGCGCCTCGGCGTCACCCATGGCTCCCACCATGCGCTCGGCGTTCCCATCCAGGTCGCCGACCACCAGGTCGAGCTGTGCCAGGGCGAGGCGGATGCTTGGCATGGCGCCAGCGTAGGTCCAGCGGTGCTCGCAGCCTCCATGCCTCCTAGCCTCCATGTGCGTGGCGCCAGCAGACCATCGAAGCCCCCGGGTGCTCGGGGACGGGTTGGAGGATCTAGTGGAGCAGAGCGCCGCGCCCGCCTCGGTGCGCGCTGCCCTGAGCCGCATGCTGGAAGCCCAACCCGCTCTGGCCGACCGGCTCTCGAACGACGAGCCCCTGGCGCGGGCCACGGTGGCGGTGCTGGGCGCCAGCCGCTGGCTCACCAGGGTCATGGAGGTGCACAACAACGAGGCGCTCGACGTGCTGGGGGCCCTTGAGCTCCGCGTGGCGCTCGACGCGAGCAACCCCGAGGAGCTGGCCGGCTGGCGGCAGCTGGAGGTGCTGCGGATAGCCGCCCGGGACCTGACCGGGCTCGACCGGCTGGAGGCCACCGGCGCCGCCCTGTCGTCGATGGCCGGGGACGTGCTGCAAGCCGCCTGGGGTTGGGCGACGGGCCAGGCCGGCCCGGGCGACGGGAGCGGCCCGGCGAGCCATGGCGCTGTGGGGGGTGCCCTGGCGGTGATCGGCATGGGCAAGCTGGCAGGCAACGAGCTCAACTACTCGAGCGACGTCGACATCGTGCTGGTGGGCGAGGGCGACATCTCCGAGTTGGAGGCTGCAGCCCGGAGGATCGTGGAGATATCGGGAGCGTGCTTCCGGGTGGACACGGCCCTGCGCCCCGAGGGCCGCGACGGGTCGCTCGTGCGCAGCGTGGGCTCGTACGCGGCCTACTGGGATCGCTGGGCCCAGCCCTGGGAGTTCCAGGCCCTCCTGAAGGCCCGGCCCGTGGCCGGCGATGCGGAACTGGGCCGCGAGTGGCTGGCCCAGGCGCAGCAGCGACTCTGGAGCCGGCCCGTGAGTGCCGACGACCTGAGGGCGCTGAGGGACATGAAGCGAAGGGCCGAGGCCGAGGTGACCCGCCGGGGCCTGGCCGGCCGCGAGCTCAAGCGCGGCCCCGGTGGCATACGCGACATCGAGTTCACGCTGCAGCTGCTGCAGCTCGTCCACGGCCCCGCCGACGCCGAGCTGCGATCGGCCACCACCTTGTCGGTCCTCAAGGAGATGGCCGAGGCCGGCTACGTGGACCCCGCCGACGCCGAGCAGCTGGAGGCGGCCTACCGCTTCTTCCGCGACGTGGAGCACCGGCTCCAGCTGATGGACGACCAGCAGGTGCACACGCTGCCCACCGACACCGCATCGCTCGACCGGCTAGGGAGGGTCGCTGGCTTTCGCGATCGGCCCGAGGGCTCGGCCGCCGAGCAGCTGGTGGGCGAGGTCGCCCGCCACCAGCGGACGGTGCGGTCCATCCACGAGCGCGTGTACTTCCGCCCGCTGCTGGAGGCGTTCTCTGGTGCTCCGGGAGGGCTCAGCCCCGAGGCGGCCGCCGCCCGCCTGGCCGCCTTCGGCTTCACCGAGACCATGAGGACCCAGGCGGCCGTGCGGGAGCTCACCCGGGGGCTCAACCGCTCCAGCAGGCTGATGCAGCAGCTGCTCCCGCTCCTGTTGGACTGGCTCTCGGACTCGCCCGACCCCGATCTGGGCCTGCTGATGCTGCGGAACCTGCTGGGAGAGGGCGACCGGGCGAGGGCGGTGACGACGGCCTTCCGCGACTCGGCCTCGGCCGCCCAGAACCTGTGCACCCTCCTGGGCACCAGCCGGATGCTGGGCGACACGCTCCTGCGGAACCCCGACCTCACGCCTCGGTTGGGCGACGCCGACCAGCTCCGCACGCGATCGCGTCCCGATCTGGTCGACTCCGCCGGCTCCACCGTGTCGTGGCGGCCGGAGGCAGCGGACCGCCGTGAGGCCCTGCAGCGCTGGAAGGCGAGGCACCTCTTCGGCATCGCCGCTCGCGACGTGCTCGGTGAAGCCACCGTGGAGGTGATCGGCCGCGACCTCACCGCCCTGGCCGAGGCGGCCCTGGAGGTGGCGCTTGCCAACCTGCACCCGCAGGTGCCCATGGCCGTCATCGGGATGGGCCGCCTGGGCGGGGCCGAGCTCTCGTACGCCAGCGACCTCGACCTGATCTTCGTGCACGAGGGCGACGGCGACGGCGCCAACGAGGAGGCCAAGCGGGTGGCCGGCGAGCTGCTGCGCTTCCTCGGTGGGCCTACCCCGGCGGAGCGCATCTTCGACGTGGACGCCGACCTGCGCCCGGAGGGCCGGCAGGGCCCTCTGTCGCGCAGCGTCGAGGGCTACGCCGCCTACTGGGAGCGCTACGCGCAGACCTGGGAGCGCCAGGCCATGGTGCGCGCCCGGCCCGTGGCCGGCGACGCCGAGCTGGCCGGGCGGTTCCTGGCCGAGCTGGAGCCCTACGTGTGGGGCGCGCCCCTGGGCCAGAAGGAGACCATCGAGATCCGCAGGATGAAGGCCCGCATCGAGAGCGAGCGGATCCCCGCCGGCGAGGATCCCCAGTTCCACCTGAAGCTCGGGCGGGGTTCGCTGTCCGACGTGGAGTTCACCGCCCAGCTCCTGCAGCTCACCCACGGCGTGCGCGCCACCGGGACCATGGAGGCGCTCGGCGCGCTGGAGGCCGCCGGTGTCGTCGGGGAGGCCGATGCATCCGCCCTGGCCAGCTCGTACCGCTTCTGCGAGCAGGTGCGCGACAGGCGCTTCCTCGTGGTCTCGGCTCCCGGCGACTCGCTGCCCACCCAACCCGAGGCTCTTGGTTGGCTCGCCCGCTCGCTGGGCACCACCGCCGGCGAGCTGCGCGAGGAGTACCGCCGCGTCACCCGCCGCGCCCGCCGGGTGGTGGAGCGCCTCTTCTACGACCGCACCTGACCCGCCCCCGCACGGGTTCTGGTGACCGGCGCCGGCTGGGCCGCCCAGCGATCGGTAGCCACGTGGGATCATCGAGCCATGCCATCGCCACCGATCGTCTACGTGCCCGGCTGGGGTTGCGACAGCGACCTGTTCACCGACGTGATCGAGCAGCTCGACCGCCTGGAAGGTGGAACGGTGGCCCAGGCGGTGGCACCGCTGGGCGATGCTCGGTCGCTGGGCGCCATGGTGGACGCGGTGGTCGAGCAGCTCCCCGAGAGGTGCTCGCTGGTGGGCGCGTCGATGGGCGGGTGGGTCGCCCAGCGCGTGGCGGCCACCGTCCCGGAGCGGATCGAACGGTTGGTGCTTGCGTCTACCTGGTCGGCGCCGCCGCCCGGGTTCACCGACGTGCTGAGGGCGTCCAACGAGCTGGTGGACAGCGGCGCCTGGGGCGAGGGCCTGCGAGGTGTGCTGCTGGCCAACTTCTCGCCTGCCCTGCAGGACGGGCCCCTCCCCGACCGCATGCTGGCCATGCTCGACCGCATCGGTCCCGAGCTGCTGAACGCCCAGGCCGACGCCATGATCGCCGAGCCCGACATGACCGCGGCGCACCCCTCCATCGCCGCCCCCACGCTCGTGCTGGCGGCCGACGCCGACGTCTTCTTCCCGGTGGCCACGCAGAGGGCGACCGCCCTGTCCCTGGTCGCCGCCGACCAGGTCACCGTGGGCTTCGAGGTGATCGGCGGCTCCAACCACAACGTCACCTGGGAGCAGCCCGAGCGCTTCGTTGCCGCCGTCCGCCGCTGGTGCCTCTCCCCCGACGTCACCGCCCTGGCCCCCAGCGGAGCTCGACAGGCCTGGTGAGCTCGCCGCTTCGGGTCGGACCGGATGCCGACCGTCGCGAGCAGGGCGGGAGCACCTCGTGGGGCTGGGGCGTCAGCCGAAAGCCGTTCCCTCGGCGATGCTCGACTGGGCCGGGTCGGGTAGTCGCCTCATGCGGAAGGCGTTGAAGAGCCCGACCAGTCCTGCCAGCAGCGGCACGAGCAACGCCACCTGCAGTGCCCGCGGCCGGGCGTCGGTGTTTATCCGAACGATCTCGGCCTGGGTCGCCGGGGGTTGGCCGGCGAGCTGCTCCTGGAGCTGCGTGTTGCTCATCACCTCGGCGTCGTGCTCGAGTGCGTTCGCCACCTGCTCCTGCTCGGCGGGCGAGAGGACCGTGCTGTCGGCAGTCATGTTGGTGAAAGCGAAGGAGAGCGACGCGAGCATGATGGCGCCGGCGAGGGCCAAGCCGAACGAGAGACCGAACGATCCTCCGGCGGAGTTGACGCCGGCGGCCTCGCTCACACGCTCCTCGGAGATGGGTGAGAGCGTGTAGTTGTTGAGCTGTGAGACGAGGAAGCCGAGCCCGGATCCGGCGACCATGAGAGGGAGCACGAAGTACCAACCGGAGGTGGCCCGGGGGACCACCGGTATGAGGACTGCGATCCCCAGGGTGAGGAGCGCGAACCCGAGGAGGATGATGTTCGCCGGGCGCCGATCCCCAGCCTTCTTGCCCGCGAACAGGGCAACGCCGAACATGCTGAGCGAGAGGGGGGCGAGCGAGAGACCGGCCCCGAGCGCGTTGTACTCGAGCACCATCTGCAGGAAGATCGGCAGCACGATCATCGAACCGCCCAGCGCTATCTGCTGGAGCAGCTGCTGGGAGATGCCGAGCCTGAAGAGCCTTGCCTTGAACAGGTCGGGATCGAGCAGCGTCGGCTTGGCCCGTCGCTTGCTTCGCACCAGCCAGTAGACGAGCGCACCGATGGCGATCGCGCCGGCGGCGAGCAGCGCTCCCACGGACTTGCCGCCCTCCTGCCAGACGAGGATGCCGAGCACCAGACCGCCCATCCCCACAACGGACAGGAGCGCGCCGACCACGTCGATGCGCCGGGGGCCCGTGTAGGGGGCATCGCGGACGAGCTTGATGCCGCTGAGCACGACGGCGATGACCACCACCTCGAGCAGGAAGGCGACGCGCCAGGACAGGTAGGTGGTGATGAAGCCCCCCAGGAGCGGCCCGACGGCCGCGGCGACGGCCGCCGCCGCACCCACCAGGGCGTAGGCCTTCTTCTGTGCAGCGCCTTCGAAGTTGCCATGGATGAGGGACTGCATCGCGGGGAGGAGCAGTGAGGCGCCGAGGCCGCCGATGATCGCCCAGAAGACGATGATGGCGGTCACGCTCTGTGCGAGCGTCATGGCGAGGGCACCTACCGCGTAGGCGAGGAGGCCGAGCACGTAGGCGCGCTTGCGGCCGATGAGGTCGCCCACCTTGCTGCCGATGAGGATGAACGCCGCCGATACCAGCGCTTCGAGTGCGATCGCTGACTGGACGCTGCTGACGGTCGTGTCGAGGTCGCGCACGACCGCCGAGATCGACACGTTCATCAGAGATGTGTCGACGACGAGCACGAACATCGCCATCGCGAGCAGGACGGCTAGGCGGGGCGATCCCGCCTGCTCACGGGGAGAACCCGCGCCGGTCGGCTCGGTCATGACGTGATCATCGGCTCTCTCCTGCGCGGACGGTAGCCCCAAACGATGGACCGATTCGAGCGATGTCGCCTCACCCGGCGCGGGTGAGACCGCGCCTGATCTACGGTGTCCGACCATGGCGCGGCGCGCGCTTCAGCCGCAGCTCATCACAACCAAGTTGGAACCGCCCGCGCTACCCCGGCGCGAGGCTTTGCGGCCACGCGTGACGAAGCTGCTCACCTTCGCGAGCGAACGGCCGTTCGTCCTCGTCACCGGACCCCCCGGGATCGGCAAGACCGTGGCCATGCTGCAGTGGCTCACGTCCGAGAGCGATGGCCGCCGCGTCGCCTGGCTCTCCCTCGACCCCGGCGACCACACGCCTCTGCGGTTCTGGCGCTACCTCGTGGCGTCGTTCTCGTCCGCGGGCATCGCCGATCTCGGAGAGACAGCCGAGGTCGCGCTGGAGACGGGGGCCATGAGCGACGATGTCGCCGAATCGTTCGTGAACGAGGTTCGCTCGATCCCATCCCCGGCGTTGCTCGTGCTCGACGATCTGCACGTCGTCGAGTCGGCGCAGATCCTTCGTCAGCTCGAGGTCGTGATCGAGCACCTGCCGCCCACGCTCCAGATAGTCGCCACGAGCCGGACCGAGCCCGCGCTCCCTCTCGGGAGGTGGCGTACGCGCGGAAAGCTGGGGCAGGTTCACCATGGCGATCTCGCGTTCCGCCCCGACGAGGTCAGCGAGTACCTGGCGACGTTCGAAGGGCTGAAGCTCAGCGACGCCGACGTGGAGCACGTGGCCGCCCGTACGGAGGGTTGGGTCGTTGCGATCCAGATGATGGCGCTCGCTGCGCTCGATGCGAGCGATCCGCGCAGCGCCGTGTGGTCGCTCACGAGCGAGGACATGGCGATCGCCTCGTTCCTCTCGACCGAGCTCCTCGACCGCCAACGGGACGAGGTTCGAGCGTTCCTGCTCGACACGTCGATCCTGACCGTGCTCGACGCGTCGCTGTGCAACGCCGTCACGGAACGGACGGATTCGCGCACGATGCTCAAGGAGCTCGAGGCGGCCAACCTCTTCGTGACCCGCCTGCGAGGCCGCGGGCAGTATCGCTACCACCAGCTGTTCGCCGAGGTGCTGCGTGCCGAGTTGGAAGCCGAGGACCCCGACGCGACGCGCCGCCGGAGCCTGCACCGCCGGGCCGCGGCGTACCTGGGTGCAACCGACGACGTCGCCGGTCAGGTCCAGCACCTCCTCGCTGCAGGAGATCGCGACGCTGCCTTCGAGGTGGCGGTGGCTCCGGCGATGGAGCTCTGGGATCGCGGCGAGGCCGACCCCGCCGTGCTCGAGTCGCTCGACCTGTTCCCCCCGACCTTTGTCGAGGCGGAGCCGAGCCGGGTCGTTCCCTACCTCATCGCCCTCGGAGCGGCGAGCAAGTGGGAGCGCATCACGCCGTGGTTGACCCTCGCCGAGCAGAGATGCTCGCCGCTGGACGTCGACGTGGTTCGCATGACCCTGGATCTCATCGCCGGCAACGGCTCCGGCGCGTTGAGGGCAGCCGAGCGCGCGTCCGCGCACGATGCGGGCGACGGCCTGCTTGGGGATCGCCGGTTGCAGTCACGCCTGGTACCCCACGTCGCCAGGGCCTACCTCCTCGTGGACGACGTCGACGGTGCGCGCGACGCCTTCGGAGGGGTGGAGCTTGCCGATTCCATCGCAGGGGGGGTCGTCGGTCCCGCGGTCCGGGCGCGCGTGGCACATCGCGTGGGTGAGCTGAGCCGTGCGCTCCAGCTGGCGAACGAGGCGTTCACCGCCGCCCAGGAGCTGGGCGTACCTCATCACTTCGCGCTGATCGACGCCCGCCTGGCACGTGCCGGGGTGTACCTGGACAGGAACCAGCTGTGCGACGCCGACGTCGAGCTGGAGGCCGTCTTCGACCTCGCCGAGCAGCGCCGTACGCCTGGCTATCAGGTGCTCGCGCACCTCCTCCAGGCGCGGGTTGCGGCGGCACGTCACCGTGCTGCCGACGCGATCGCTGTCCTCGCGATCGCGCAGCGAAGGGTGGAGCTGCGCTGCAGCGGAGACGACCTGAGCCGCTTGATCGCCGGGCTCGAGGCCCGCATGTGCTGCGAGCTGGGCGACCTGGACCGCGCCGCCGACCTGCTCGACCTACTGCCGAGCGGACCGACTCGCTCGCTCCTCGCTGCCCGCATCGCGCTCGGTGCAGGCGACGCCCAAGGGGCCCTCGAAGTCCTGGAGCAAGCCGTGCTGCCCACGACTCGTGATCGTGTCGAGGCGCTCCTGATCCGCGAGCGCGCCGAGATCACGAACGGCGCCTCCGGAACTCAGCCCATCGAGCTCGCCGTGGCGATAGCTGCTCCGATGGGTTTCGTGCGCCCATTCCTCGACGAGGGTCCCGGAGTCGTACGACGCGCTCGAGCGGTCGCAGCAGCGGCATCGAACGGGCGGGCGCGGGGCTTCGCCGAATCCCTCACGGCCGCCGGACTCGTCACCGAGGTCACGTCCGTCGTCGAACCGCTGACCTCCCGCGAGCGCCAGGTGCTCCAGTACCTTCCCAGGCCCTTGACGAACGAGGAGATCGCAGCCGAGCTCTACGTCTCGCTCAACACGGTGAAGACCCATCTCAAGGGCGTGTACCGCAAGCTCGGGGCTAGCTCACGTGCCGAGGTCGTGGCCAGAGCGCGCTCGCTGGGCCTCCTGTAGGTCGACGTCACCGGCCGAATCACCCGCGCCGGGTGAGGCGCTCTCCGGCCGGGGGGTCGATCCTGAGCGCAGCAACAGCCCAACGGAGGTCCTCTCGTGTCCATTCTTGCCAATGCCAGCTTCTCTGTTGGCGAGTTCCTGCTGTGGTGTCTCTGGGTCTTCCTATTCGTCATCTGGATCTGGTTGATCATCACCACCTTCTCGGACATCTTCCGGCGCCATGACATCAACGGCTGGATCAAGACGCTCTGGATCGTCTTCGTCATCGTCCTTCCGTACCTCGGGATCTTCGTCTACCTGATCTCGCAGTCGCAGGGGATGGCCGAACGCAACATGAAGCAGGTCGAGTTGGAACGTGAGCAGCTCCGCCAGTTCGTCAGCACCGGAAGCGCCGCCGACGAGCTCGTGAAGATCGACCAGCTCAAGAGCGAGGGCAAGCTCACCGACGACGAGTACCAGCGCCTGCGCGCCAAGGTCATAGGCTGACGACCGGCTCCCTCCGCCCCCGGAGAAGACCTTCCGAGCCTGCAGAGAAAGGACGAAGCCATGTCTGACGAAGACCTCGGCCCCATCGACTACGTGATCGTCGAGTTCCCCGGGAACCGCATGACCGGGGAAGGGTTCTCGATCATCCTGGATCTCGTGGATCGTGGGCTCATCCGGGTCCTCGACCTGCTGTTCGTCCGCAGGGACGTCGACGGCACGACGACCGTGCTGGACATCGCCGACCTCGACGGCGTCGTGGAGCTGGCCGTCTTCCAGGGGGCATCCTCCGGGTTGCTCGACACCGATGACATCGCGAACGCGAGCTCGGTGATCGAGCCGGGGTCCTCGGCCGGGATCCTGATCTACGAGAACCGATGGGCTGCACCGCTCGCCGCCGCGTTGCGGCGCAGCGGCGCGCAGCTCGTGGCCCGCGGCGCCATCCCGGTGGACGCACTGCTCGAATCGCTCGACGCGGCCGAGTCCATCGGCTCGTAGCCCGAACCCACACGACCAGAGGAGCTCACCATGGGTCTCATCCGCGGAGTCGCCCGCACCGCTGCCATCGCCGGCACCGCCACCGCCGTGTCGAACCGCGTCTCCCGTCGTCAGGCGAACCGTTGGTCTGAGCAGGAAGCCCAGCAGGCCGCCCCACCTCAGGCCGCCCAGCCTCAGCCCGTCGCCGCTGCGCCGCCGGCTGCGGCACCCGACAAGGTCACGCAGCTCAAGGAGCTAGCCGCTCTCAAGGACCAGGGCATCCTCACCGACGAGGAGTTCGCGGCTGAGAAGGCCAAGATCCTCGGCCCCTGAGACCACTGATCTTTCACTCCCCGCGGCGGTACCGGGACCTCAGATATTCATCGACCCAGTTCTTCGAGCTCCTCCATTGCCCATCCTCCCCTTGAGTCGCCTGGAGCCTGCCGCGTGCAGCAGCCACTCGAAGTGCGGCCGCACTCACTCGGTTGGTCGAAAGAGCGGCAACGGGAACCAGTCGTGCCGGACCGGCTATGGCCGGGATGACGAACTTATAGAGGTTGTCGAGGATGGCGCGTGCGATCAGCTCCGCCAGCGACCCAGTATCTCCGTCGTCGGCCCGACGCAACGCACCCAGATAAGCATCGCGTTGTCGCTTATAGATGATGGCTGGTGGATAACCCAGGCGCACCAGGATCAGATTCAAGATCAGGCGCCCGGTACGGCCGTTGCCGTCAAGAAAGGGGTGGATCTGCTCGAACTCGCAGTGCAGCTCCGCCAGCCGTTCGGTCACATCTGAATCCAAAGCGTCAAGACCATTCACCTTGTCGAGCCAAGAATCCACCATCGACTGCACGAGAACCCACGACGGTGGCGTCATCCCCAACGGGAACGGCTCGATGTCGTGCTCGCGGAAGCTGCCGGGCGCCTCGCGTGGAGTGGCGTTGGGGTGTGGCGCTACATCCCACACGGGAGTCATGGCCGCTGTGTGCACTCGACGAACCTCCGCCAGAGCAAGGATCTGGCTTGAGCCCCAGGAGTCAGGCCGGATCGCTTGGCGGTAGACCCAGTCAGCCGCATCGGCATAGCCCTTCACCTCCATGTACTCGCGGATCTCCTTGTCGCCCACCGCACGACCCTCGGCCAGGAGCACCTCGACCTGACGGAGCACCAACGTGTTCCCCTCCATCGCGGTCGAGTGGTGCGCCTCCTGGAACCAGATGTCTCGCCAGATATCCGCCGCCTCCGTCGGGCTGGGAAGGCCACCCAGTCGGGTCCACAGCTCACTGATCTGGGTATCGAGGCGTCGAAACACCTCCTCGCGGGGAGGGCGTCCCCTGCGCCCTGAGCGAATTTGTTCGCTGTTCACGAATCTAACTCTACAGAACAACTTCGCTAAGTTGCGCGCCTGTCCGCCAAATCAATTGAACAGAACAAGAACTACAACCCCTGCAACTACCCAGGCAGGCCAATCAGGCAGCTCAGCTGAGCCGGGTCCCGCAATCGGGGCACCAGCCAGCGCGTACGCCCGACCATCGTTCGAGATCCGAACCCGGCGAGTTGACGGACTTCTGGGTACTCTGGCGGGCGATGACGCGCATCGAACGCATCACCTCGGATCCGGAGATCTGCCACGGACAACCGACGATCCGCGGGTTGCGCTACCCAGTCGAGAACCTCTTGGAGCTGCTCGCCGCGGGGATGACGATCGAGGAGATCATCGATGACCACCCCGACCTCGAACGTGATGACCTGCTCGCCGCCTTGGAGTTCGGTGCGCTGACCTCCGGCCAACGCCGCGTGGTTCCCCTTAGCGCCGCGTGAAGTTCCTCGTAGACGCACAGCTCCCGGCCCGCCT
>CAYNQN010000025.1:0-6502 GCA_964399375.1 uncultured Rhabdothermincola sp.
GGCGCCGGGAGGCGCTGGACAGAACCCCGCCTACAGGCCGGCTCACCGTCACCGAACAGGATCAGTGGAGCCAGCGGGGGGTGCGGGCCGACCACCAGCGGCCGAGGCCCCAATGGTTGCCCGCATGCAGGAACATCAGCAACAGCAGCACCAGGGCGAAGGTCATGTGCTCGCCGTCGAGCAACGGGTTGCTGGTGGGCGGGAAGCCGGCAAACCAGATGATCATGTTGAGCAGGAACCCTCCCCAACCGGCGATGCGCATGCAGATGCCCAGGGTGAGGGCGACGCCCAGGCCACCGAGGGCGAACATCCATCCGAAGTCGTCGACGCCGGTGGGAAGCTTCTGGACCACCCACGCCGTGGGGCCGTGCGCCTTGTCGACGTAGCCGGCCGTGGGCGAGTGCTGGAAGCCCGAGCTGATCCAGCCCTTGTCGGCGTCGTAGCTGAAGTGCCATCCGTAGTCGACCGCCACCACGGCGGTGGCACCTGCCGCAGGGGTCTCCTGGTTCGTGTAGCCGATCCCGAAGCCCTGGGCGATGAACGCCCAGAGGTAGAGCAACCCCAGCCCGATCCTGAGCAGCGCGGCGACCGCTGCGCCACCCCTGGGGATCCGCACGCGACCTGCACCGTCCATGACGACCGTGCCCTCATCTGGCGAAGCTTGCTGGTCCGACACCATCGCAACCTCCTGGCTCTGGCCTGCTTGGCGGCAGGCTAGCCCCCTGGAGGAGTTCGAGAAGGTTTCATCGGGAGCTCCCCGAAGAGCGAAGCGACGGCTACGGGACCTCGATGGTGGTGCGGGCCTCGGCGTGGCGATCCTCGCCCACCTGGATGACCGACTCGCCCTCGATCCTCTCACCGTGCTCTCCGTAGAGCTCGATGATCTCGGTGGGCTGGCCCTCCTCCATGCCGATGTTCATCTGGAAGCCGGCCCACACGCTCACGGTGCCGGCCGGCCACCCCGCCATGTCGACGGTGGCCGACCACTGGCCGGCCGTCACCGGCACAGCACCCACCGCCAGGCACGAGACCCCGGCCACCTGGCACACCGCGGGATCGGTGAGGGAGGGATGGCGCAGCTCGTAGCTCACCTTGGCGCCGTCGGGGACGGTGGCCGTGCCACTGAGGTTCACCTGGCTACCCACCAGCGTGGCGGCCAGGGTGATGGCCACCGGGTCGGGCTGGGGCAGGTCCTCGGGGGCGATCGTGGTGGCCGTGGGGTCGTCCTCGGTGCTGCTGCTGCAGGCCACCGCGGCCAACGAGAAGAGGGCGAGCAGCGCCATGGCCAGCACTCCGAGCCGGTATCCCGCTCCCGTCGCCCGCCGCCGCTCGCGTCTGATCGCCTGCTCCACTCTGCACTCCCCCGTTCGGCCCAGCCCTCGCCCGGCCGCTCGCTGTCGAATCAGGTCGAGAGTAGCCAGACCGGGAGACGGCGTGCGCTCATCCCGAGCTCGCCAGGTCCCTCGGGAGGTGGCCCGTGCGCAGGAAGTCGCGCCTCCGGGAGGGATCGGAGAAGCCGCACTGCCTCCACATCACCACCAGGCAGGCGACGCCGATCGCCTCCATCACCAGCACAACCAGCAGGGGCCGGTCCAGCTCGGGCAGGCCCTCCTGCTCGAATCCCCAGCCCAGCAACGGCCACCAGAACACCGCTGAGCTGGCCCAGATCCCGTCGAGCACCAGGTGCATGAGCAGGCCGATGGGAAGCGATATCCATCGCCGGCGCACCAGCCTCCGGCGCTGCGTTGCCAACATCACAAGGGCCAGGAGCGCCACGGAGAACACCAGCGTGTGCAGGAGGCGAGGGCCCCCGAAGAAGGCCTCGCCCAAGGGCAGGATCGAGCCCAGCATCACCAGCCGGTAGTCGAGGGCCGGGCTGCGGAAGACCATCCACACGAACACGAGGCTCACGCCCGCGAACCAGAGGAGCACGCCAGGCCTCAGCGAACCAGGAGTCGACCGCACTCCTCGCAACGCACCACGGCGTCCGGGGGCTCGTGGCGGATCCGGTCGAGCTCCACCGCCGAGAGCCCGAGGTGGCACCCACCGCACGAGCCACCCACCAGGCGCGCCACTGCGATGCCCCCCAGCTGGGCCCGCATCTTGTCGTAGGTCTCCAGCAGCTCGGGCTCGATGGCAGAGCGCTCGCCGGCGATCTCCGCCTCCAGGGCAGCCAGCTCGGCTTCGATCTCGTGCTCGGCCGCCCGCAGCTCCTGGGTGGCGGCCTCGATGTCGGCGTCTATGCGCTCGCGGTCGGCGGCCAGCCTCGCCAGCTCGGCGTCCACCGGCTCGATCTGCTCCATCAGCTCGATCACCCCGTCCTCCAGCTGGCGCTGGCGCCGGGCGAGAGCATCTATCTCCTGCTGCAGGGCCTGTAGCTCGCGCGGTGAGGTGACCGATCCGGAGTACATCCTCTGGTTCTCCTCGCTCGCCTTGTCGACGACCAGAGAGGTGTCGTGCTCCAAGCGGCGCTGGGCAACGGCCAGCTCCTCTCGCTTGGTGCTGAGCTGGGCCGCTGCCTGCTCCTGGGCGGTGGCTGCCCGGCGCAGCTCGGCCAGGGCTGCTCTCTGCGGGAGGGTCTCCATCCGGTGGTGGAGCTGACTTGCAGTGGTGTCGTGGCCCTGCAGTCGGAGAAGCGCCTCGAACACGGCCACACGCTACCGCCTTGAGCCTGGAAGAGCAGACGGGCCCCTGAGGACCTGCGCGAGGTCACCCCTGTGTCGTCCGGCGTGAGGTCGTCAGCCCGACTCGATGATGCCCAACTTGGTCGCGCGCTGGACGGCCTCGCGGCGGCTCGTCACGTCGAGCTTGCGATAGATCCGGCGCAAGTGGGTCTTGAGGGTGTTGGGAGAGATGTACATCCTCCGGGCGATCTCGCGGTTGCTCTCCACGGTGGCCAGCTGGCGCAGGATCCCGAGCTCGCGATCGGTCAGCACGTTCCCCGGGTCCTGCGAGTGGTCACGCTGGGCGGCCTGGTTCACCACAGCCGCGTACGAGCACAGCTCGGCGGTTGCGCAGCGCTCGACGATGGAGGTCACCAGCTGGCCGGCGTCGAGGAACGAACGGACGTGCCCGTTGTGCTCGGCGAGGCGAAGGGCCTCCACCATGTGGCCGTTAGCTGCATCCTCGTCCCCGATGGCCTCGACCAGCGCCGCCGACCACATGGCTCGCTCCAGCTGCACCCGGGTCACGTCGTGCGCAGGCCACGAGTCGATCACCACCTTGGCGCTGGCTACGTCGCCGTCGATGAGGGCCACCGCTGCAGCCACGGGCACCATGTCGACCGTCGGTACCGAGCGCTCCAGGAGCCACGCCGCCCGATCCGGCCGGTGCTGGGCCAGCCAGAGCCTTGCCTCCGAGGCTGCCATGCGCGCTGCGATGGCAGGGTCGACCCTGGCCTCCACCTCGTGGCGCATCTCCACCACCTGCTCAAGGCCGCTCTCCACGTTCCCCAGGGCGAGCTCGAGCAGTGCCACCTCCGCCATGTGCATGGCTCGCAACCCTGTGCGGCGGTTGCTGGAAGCCCTCTTGCCCGCCTCGTCCAGCGCTGCGCGCGCGTCGTCGAGCTCGTCGCGCTCGCGAGCCACCATCCCGAGTGCCAGGTAGGAGTCGGCGCAGGCCTCGTGGACGTCCAGGCCGGCCTCGTGAGCAAGGGCCAGGCCGGCTCGGGCTCCGGCTTCGGCCGCGCCCAGCTCGCCCGTTCGAGCGTCGAGGTGGGCCAGCGAGCCCTTGGCGCCCACCCGGGCCGACCAGTACGAGTGGCCCTCGCTGGCCCTCACGAGGACGGGGCGGCTCTCCTCGAACTGGTCGAGGTAGCTGAGGGCCCTGCCGGTGGCCAGGTCGGCCTCCATCCCTATGAACTCGGGGGTCTCCAGCGCGCTCAGCTGCGGATCGGTGGGGGGTGGCGGGTCGGTGGCAAGCCACGTGCGGATATCGGTGCCCTTGGAGAGCACCTCGCTCAGCGGCTCCTCGAACTGCACCCCTATGCAGTGCAGCATCTCCACCCAGATGCGGGCGTAGTCGTCGGTGAAGCCCTCCTTCTCCAGCCCCGCCAGGAGCACCTCGCAGGCAACCGAGTTGCCGGAGATGCGCGCCTGCGTTGCCACCGCCAGGGCCGCCCGCTGGTTCTCGGCCAGCATCGTGCGCGGGGCCGAGCGGGTCCAGCGCACGGTGGAGCCCACGTACCCCTGCTCCTGGAGCTCCCAGCCGTGGTTGATGACGAGGTCCCAGAGGTCGTCCCAGGCCTCGGCCCGCAGGTACAGCTCACCAGCGGTGAACAGATCGCCGCGATCGAGGTGCCATCCCGCGGCCACGAGGAGCAGCTCTCGCTCGAGCCCCGGGTGCCTCGCCTCCAGTCGCGAGCGGAGCATCTCGGCGAGCAGGTGGTGGTAGCGGAACCACTCGTGCCAGTTGTCCAGCCGCACCACCAGCAGTGACTGCCGGTCGATCTCGTCGATGATCTCCTGGCTGCGCTCCTCGCCGGTCAGCAAGGCGCAGAGCGGAGCGGAGAAGCGGTCGACCACCGAGGTGCGCAACAAGAACTCCTGCACCTTGGGGCTCTGCCGCTTCAGCACGACCTCGTCGAGGTAGCGGGCGAGGTTGCGATCGGCTCCCCGGTACCCCTTCAAGAAGGTGTCGACGTCGATGTGGTCGCGCAGAGCCAGGGCGGCCACCTGCGTAGCAGCGGCCCAGCCCTCCGTGCGGTCGTGGAGGGCCTTTCGCTGGGCGTCGCTCAGGACCACACCGCTGACCCTCTCCACCATGTGCGCTTCCTCACGAGCCGACATGGCGAGGTCGGCCTGCTCGAATCGCTCGAGGTGACCGCCGATCTCGAGGCGCACGAAGAGCGGCGAGGGGTCCACCCGGCTCGACACCACGAAGTGCACGTTGTCGGGAGCGCTGTCGAGCAGTTCGGCCACGTCTGCCTGGAGCTCGTCGCCGAGCACCTGGAAGTCCTCGATGACCATCACCGTCTCGGGTAGCTCCGACATCGCACGAGAGATGGACGTGACCAGCTCGGGTCCGAGCCGCTCGGCCGAACGGTGCAGGTGCTGGTCGATCTCGGGAGCCAGGTCGGGCACGACCGCTCGGAGGCCCTCCAGGATGTGGTGGCCGAGGTGCGCGGCATCCTTGTCGCCGACGTCCAGGGCGACCCACACCACTCGCCGGTCGACCTCGGTCATCACCAGCTGGGCGAGCAGCACCGACTTGCCCGAGCCAGCTGCAGCCACCACCAAGGTGACGTGTGAGTCGCTGGCCTTCCGCATCCTGTCGAGGAGTGCCTTGCGCGGTATGGCAACTCGCGGCAGTCGCGGAACGGTGAGCAGTGAGGAATCGGTTCTGGCTAGAGCCAACTTCTCGCTCCGACATCTCGACCGATGGGAATCCGAGGTCTGGATGAGCCCGGCAACATCCGAGGCGGTTTACCCTAGCCTGTTGCCTTCGGCCAGTAGGGATAGGCCTCGGACGGCACGGATGCCCGACCGACCTGCGCCCGCACCACTACCCGTGACCTGCCTTTTGACGCGGCCCCATGGGTGGCTCCGGTTGTGCGAGATAAAACCCTCCGGCACCCGTCACCCACCTGGGTGACCCGCCGCCCGTCGACTGGCTCCGTCGACCCGTCCATCGCGGAGTCAGTCGAGGAAGGAGTTGACCTCTCCTGCCAGCGTGAAGCAGGTCTCCGTGATCCCACCGGCGGCGTGGCTGACGATGTCGATGGTCACCTTGTTCCAGGAGTTCGACCAATCGGGGTGGTGGTCGAGCTTCTCGGCGGCCAGCGCCACCCTCGCCATGAACCCGAACGCCTCCGAGAAGTTCGCAAACGTCAGCTCCCGGTGGAGCTTGCCGTCCACCACCTCCCAGCCCGGCACCTCGCCCAGCCGCCCGGCCAACTCGCCCTCGTCGAGTGCCAACTCGCCCATGCACGCAACCTACCAAGCCCGCCCTCCGGAGAAGGGGCCGAGATCTCAGAGGTGAGGGTCCTCCACGTGCACCTCGGAGGACTGCGCGGAGCCCTGCGAGGTGAACGACGAGTAGCCCGACGACTCCATCTCGTCGGCCATCTCGGGCCCGCCTGTGGCCACGATCTCCCCGCCCACGAGGATGTGCACGGCGTCGGCTCTCAGCACCGAGAGCAGGCGCGTGTAGTGGGTGATCGCCAGCACGCCCAGGTCGGTCTCCCTGGTGGCGTCCTCCACCCTCCGGGCACAGGCCCGCAGCGCGTCGATGTCGAGCCCGGAGTCGAGCTCGTCGAGCACCGCTATGCGGGGGTTCAGCACGGCCAGCTGGAGGGTCTCGTTCCGCTTCTTCTCGCCACCGGAGAGGTCGACGTTCAGCGGGCGTTCGAGGAACTTCTCGTCGAACCCGATGCGAGTGGCCTCGGCCTCCATCCGGGCCCGCATGTCGTCGGTGTCGCGGCCCGATGCCGCGAACGCGGCCGACAGCGAGTCGACCAGCGACACCCCGGGCACCTCGGTCGGGTACTGCATGATGAGGAACA
>CAYNQN010000025.1:6512-18220 GCA_964399375.1 uncultured Rhabdothermincola sp.
GTCGACGTTGAGCGGGCGGGTCAGCAGGCGCTCGTCGAAGCCGATGCGGTCGGCCTCGGCTCGCACCATCGCCGGTACCAGGGAGGGATCCCTGCCCGATGCTGTGAACGCCTCCTCCAAGATCTCGTTGAGGCTCACCCCGGGGACCTCGGTGGGGTACTGGAGCACGAGGAACAGGCCTGCCTGGGCGCGCTCCCACGGCTCCATGGAGAGGATGTCGACGCCGTCGAGGGTCACCGAGCCCGCCGTCACCTCGTAGCCGGGGCGCCCCATCAGCACGTGCGAGAGGGTCGACTTCCCCGAGCCGTTCGGCCCCATCACCGCGTGGACCTCGCCGCTGCGCACCGTGAGATCGATGCCCCGCAGGATCTCGTTGCCCCCGGCGCTCGCTCGCAAACCCTCGATCCGCAGCTCGCTCATGACAGGTCCACCCATACATCCTCGCCGTCTATGCGCACCTCGTAGGTGGGCGTGGGCTTGGTGGCCGGCAACGAGGAGGGCTCGCCCGTGACGAGCGAGAAGCGGCTGCCGTGCTTCCAGCACTCGATCTCCAGCTCGTCGGGATCCACCTCGCCCTCGGCGAGCGAGATGTCCTGGTGCGTGCACCGATCGCCGATGCAGTACCAGTCGTCGCCGATGCGCACCAGGGCAAGGCGCGCCTCGCCCAGGTCGTAGCGCCTGGCCTCGCCTGGGGCCAGGTCGTGGATCGAGCAGACCCGCTCGAGCGTCATCTCCCGAGCCTCCGGTCCATCTCGAGCTCCAGCAGGCGCGCCACCGTGGGCACGGGGACCTGCTCGAACACCTCGGCAAAGAAGCCCGTCACCAGCAGCCGCTCGGCAACCTCCGTGGGCACTCCGCGGCTCTCCAGGTAGAAGCGCTGATCCTCGCCGATGGGTCCCACCGTGGAGGCGTGCGAGCACCGCACGTCGCTGTTCTCGATCTCCAGGTTGGGCACCGACTCGGCCCATGCGCCCTCGGAGAGCTTGATGTTGTTGTTGGTCTGGAAGGCGTTGGTGCCCCGCGCCTCCTTGCCCACGTGGATGAGCCCCGTGTACACCGAGTGCGACTGGTCGCTCACCACGCCCTTGAACAAGAGGTTGCTGGTGGTGTCGGCGGCGATGTGGTCCTGGAAGGTGCGGTAGTCGAGCATCTGCGAGCCCTCCCCGAAGTAGGCGGCGAGCAGGTCGCCGGTGGCTCCTCGCCCCACCAGGCGGCAGTCGGTGCGGGAGCGGGAGTAGTCGCCCCCCAGGCCGGCCTGCATGGCCAGCAGGGTCGCCTCCTGGCCCACCGAGCTCAGCTGCGAGGCGATCTGCCACACCGCATGGCCGCGGTCCTGCACCGTCACGTGCCGGAGGCGGGCCGCAGGCCCCACGTCGAGCGAGACCACAGGAAGGGCCAGAGCGGCGACATCGGTGGAGCCGCTCCACTCCACCACGGTGAGCTGGCTGGCCTCCCCGGCCTCCACGTGCAGGCGGGGGAAGGTGGCGACGCCGGCTCCGTCGAGCCAGTCGATCACCAGGAAGGGCTCGTCGATCATGACGCCGCGGGGCACCCGCAGCAGCACCGGGTCGGGCGAGAGTGCGCGGTTGAGCCGGGCGAACAGGTCGACGGGGGGCTCCTGCTCACTGGCCTCGCTACCACTGGCCTCGTGGCCGTTGGCATCGGCGGCCCTGCCAAAGTGCACGCCCTTCGAAGCCCAACGCTCGGCCAGCTCGGTGAGCACCACGTAGCCGTTCAGGCTCACCACCACCCCCGCCCGCTCGGGCAGGGATCCCACGAGCGCTCCCACCTCTTCGGGCAGGCTGGGGCCCTCGCCCGGGTGGCCGGCGGGTGTGAAGTCGGCCAGGTCGAGCTCGGCGATCCGGCTGTAGCGCCAGACCTCCTCGTCGGCGCTCGGGAGCTGCGCATCGGCCCACTCGGGCGCGCGCAGGATCTCGGCGAGGGTCACTGAGGACATGTAATTACCCTACCGCCATAGGAGAAATCCCAGCCAGGCGAGCCACCGGGGCTGGGACCGCTCAGAGCCCCGAGGTTCGGTAGAGGAAGGCCGCTGCGGCCTGGCGGGTCACGGGCTCGTCGGGACGAAAGGAGCCGTCGTCGAAGCCCTGAACCACGCCCACGCTCGTCGCCCAACTGATCTCCGGGCAGAAGGGGTGGTCGACCGGCACGTCGGGGAACGGAGGGACCTCGCACGGCGCCTCGGGGGTGCCCGAGACGCGATGGAGGAACGCCACCACGGCCTGGCGCGTCACGGGCTCGTCGGGATGGAAGGTGCCGTCGGAGTAGCCCTGGGCAAACCCGTTCGACGACATCCACGAGATCTCCCCGCAGAACGGGTGCCACTCGCCCACGTCGGTGAACGGTGCCACGGCACAGGTCGGTTCGGACCCCTGCGGCGACCCGGAGTACCGGTAGAGGAAGGCAGCGAGGGATTGGCGGAAGACCCAGGTGGACCCACGGAAGGTCGCGTCCGCGTACCCGGTGGTGATGCCCTCGTCGACCATCCAGGCGATCTCAGTGCCGAAGGGGTGGCCCGCCTGCACGTCGTAGAAGCCCGAAGGGCCCGGAGTGCCGCGGCAGCCCGTGCCGTCGGAGTACACCTGGAAGCTCCCCCACCGGATGTGGGCCCACGAGTCGTAGCCCTCCACGTAGGGGTACTCCACCAGCGTGCCCCCGTGGCACGCCAGCATGCGCCCGGGGTCGCGGCGCTCGGTGTAGTAGTCGAAGGGCTCGACGTAGTGGAGGTGCGGGCCGCACTCCCCGTTCTGGTCGGGCGAGCGGGACCCGCCCATGCCGGTGTCGCCCACCGTTGCGATGACCGTGTTCTCGTCCACCCAGTCGCCCACGCTCACGAACACCTGGTCGAGGTGCCAGTAGTTCGACCACTGGCCGTCGTCTCCGCCGGGATCGTGGTCGATGTCCACGTAGTTGGCGTTCGGCGAGCAGGCGGGCTCGCCGCTGTGGACCTGCACCACCCGCCCCGCGCCTGCCGCGTAGACGAGGGTCCCCTTCGGGACGAGGAGGTCGATGGCCCATGTGGGGTGGTGGTTGGTGTTGCGCAGCCAGCACTCGGGGGCAGGGCTCTGGAAGGTGCATCCCTGCCAGGCCTTGCTGCCGTCGATCCCGTAGCGCAGCGGCAGCCAGTCGGGCGGGCTGTACTGACCCGGTGCGGCGGCACCCGCCGCAGTCGCCGGCGCGAGGGGGCCCACCGCCACCGCCGATGCCAGCAGGCAGAGCGCGCCGAGCACCATGCGAGCTACGGGCATGCGCCAAATTCTGCCAGGTCCTTCCCGCTGAGCGGTGTCTGGCCGTTCACCAGGGCCGGGTGCCCGTCTCGGAGGCGCCGTCCCCTCCGTCGAGTGGCGGCGTTCCTCTACCGCCTCGCCCAGGTGACATAGCTACTGGTGGTGCCGTGCGGCGTCACCCTTGCCAGGGCTTGGGCTGGACCGAGCCTGCCACCACGCGCACCAGACGTCTCGGTCCGCGCACTCCGCTGGGCGCGAGGTGGGTTGTGAGCTGCTCGTCCCAGATCACGAGGTCGTCGCGGCTCCAGCGGTGCTTGTAGAGCAGGGGTGCGGCCGTCATGTGCGAGAAGAGGAAGCGCAGGATCGCGTCGCTCTCCCTGGGGCTCAACTGATCGATGCGAACCGTGTAGACCGGGTTGACGAAGAGCGCCGGCCGTCCTGTCGGCTGGTGCTCGACGACGACGGGGTGGCGCACGGGCTTGAAGTCGTCCCTGAACTTCTCCAGGGCACCCTCGCCTCGATCGGCGAACGGGAAGTTCTGCACGAACAGCTCGCCGAACCAGTGGGTTGCGGTCATCCCCCGCAGGATCTCCTGCATCCTCCCCGATAGGCGGTCGAAGGCGAGGGCCATGTTCGCCCACGTGGTGTCGCCACCGGTCTCGGGAAGCACCTCAGCCCGGAGGGATGCGACCGCCGGCAGCGAGCTGGCGAACGTGTAGTCGCTGTGCCACTCGTCGAACTCGGTCTGATAGCTGGTGCCCGAGGTCCCGTCCTCCAGTGGGCGAACCTGATCCTCGCCCACGAAGAAGACCGTCCGGTCGTCGCCGAACCTCGCGAGGACCGGGTGTGGCTGCAAGGGGCCGAAGACCGAGAGGAGAGCTTGCTGCTCGGCCTCGCCCAGGGGTTGGTTCGGGAACACCACGACCATGTGCCGCCAGAGGAGCTCACGCAGCTGCTCGGCGTTCTCCTGGGCGTCCCGCGCCAGATCCAGGCCCTCGACTCGAGCGCCCAGCACAGAGCTGAGCGGAGTCACCTTCAAGCCAGCCATCTCCATCTGCCTCCTTTTGCCTCGTCCCCCTACGGTCCGTTCCGACTCCAGAGCGTCAAGCGCCCAGGTCGTCGAGCGACTGCGCCAGCACCTGCCCCTCGGTCCCGTCATAGGAGGCGAGCTCGGTCACCTCCGGGCCCGTGCACACGAACAAGGTGTCTCCCCGGGGGCCTCCGATGGCGCACGCGTACGGCGCCCTGCGTCCTGTCGGAAGGCGCGCTCCCACCTCTCCCCCAGGGTCGATCCGCAGGATCTCGTGGGTGGAGACCGACGCCACCCAGAGCCTCTCCATGGCGTCTACGCAGATCCCGTCGGGGCGCTCCTCGCCCAGCTCGACGAGGGTGCGCCTGTCGTCCAGGCGGCCGTCTTCTCTGATGTGAAAGGTGGTGAGCCTCGGGGGCTCAGCCCGTGTCTCGGCGACCACCAGGCGCGTCCCGCCTTCGGCGACGACGAGGCCGTTCGGGAACGCCAGGTCGTCCGCGACCACCTCTATCGAGCCCGACTGCCTGACGAGCACCAGGGCCCCCGGGCGCACGGGATCGTCCCAAGAGCCGACCTCTCCCCGATCCCCTACGTAGAGGTCTCCGCCGGCCGTCGCCAACACCTCGTTCGGCTCGCCTCGCAGGTGAGCGCCCAGCTCGACGTACGGCGCCGTGCCATCGCCGACCACCCTCAGCACCGAGCGCGACGCTCGGGCGGTCACCACGAGAGCGCCCCCGGGCAACCAGGCGATGCCGGAGGGCATGTCGCCATCCAGTGCGGCTACCACCGAGGTCTGCCCGTCCGGTTGCGTCCTCATAACCAGGCCGGCTCGGACATCGCAGTACCAGAGGGCGCCGTCGTGCCATCTCGGCGACTCGGGCAACCCCAGACCGTCGGCCACGACCGTGAAGCCGTCGGCGTCCACCCCGGCGGTCATCGGCCAACCCTCGGCAACACCTCGCCGCCCAGGACCTCGACGGCCGCCAGGAGGTCGCGAAGCTCCATGCCCGGAGCCTCGATCCCGATTATGACCTCGGGGTCGCTGCCGAGGTCGTCGACCACCGCCGACAGGCCCTCGGTGCAGGCAGCGGGATCCCCGGCGATGAGCGGCGACGCCGAGCTCTCGGTGGCGTTCGGCGCTCCGCGATCGGAGAACGAGCTGTAGCGCTCCAGCATCGCCTCGCACTCCGCGGGATCGGTGGACAAGAGAACATCCCTGCGAACGGGGAAGCGAAGCCGGTCCCGGTCGACACCGTCGGGGAGCTCTCGCCGATGCACGTCCCTCAGGTCCCTCACCTGTCCCATCGGCATGGTCGACGGCACCAGCCACGAGCACCCCAGGCGTGCCGCGCGGATCACCGCCGCCTCGGTCATGGCGCCGTACCAGATGGGCGGCTCGCCACCGGGCGGCGGGAGCACGCCGCGGGGTGCATCAGCCGGATCGCCGAACATCAGATCCGGTGCATGCTCTCCCGCCCAGAAGGCCCGGAGGTAGCGCACCACCTGCTCGGTGCGCTCGAACCGGCCCTCGAAGGGCACGCCGAAGGCGGCGAACTCGTCCCGGCGGTATCCCGACCCGACGCCCAGTATCGCCCGGCCACCGCTGAGGCAGGAGAGGCTGGCTACCTCGTTGGCGATCTCGAGCGGGTGGACGAGAGAGGCCACCAGGACGCCGACCGCGACCTCCAAGCGAGTCCAGGCGGTCACCGCACCGAGCAAGGGCCAGGGCGCGAGCGTCTTCGCAGGTTGGGTGGAGTAGCGATGCGACGTCATGAGCAGGCCGAACCCAGCGTCCTCGGCGACGCGCGACAGCGTCCGGTAGGCCACGTCAGGAGCGCTCTCGCCGAGAGCGTCGAGGCTGGGGAGGAGGAGCCCCCACCGAACCCTCGAGCTCGAGGTTCCGTCCTCGGGCTCCCGGCTACCTCGGGGCACCACGACGGGTTCCGCCGGCGGGCCGGTACCACGGCATCGCGAATCGGGCGGCCAGAGCGATGAGCGCCGAGATGGCAACGCCCAGCAGCGCAGTGACGGCTATGCCGACGTACATCTGTGGTGCGAGGAACAGCTGCCAGGAGTTCCAGATGAGCGCCCCCACCCCGCCGTTCGCGTTCACGAACTCGATGCCTATGACCACGAGCACCGACATGCCGGCCGAGAGGCGCAGGCCCGTGAAGATCTCCGGCAGTGCGGCGGGGAGCAGCACGTGCCAGAACGTCGCCCATCGGCTGGCACGGAACACCTGTGCCGCTTCTCGGTACTCGTCGTCGACCGCCGCGAAGGCCGCCATGGTCGCGATCCACATGAAGAAGAAGACGCTCACGACGATCGTCAGGATGATCGGCAGGTCTCCCAGCCCGAACACGAGCAGGAACAGCGGCAGCAGGGCCAGCTTGGGGACCGTGTACAAGGCGGAGAGGAGGGGGTCCAGCGCTGCCCTGATGTACGAGGAGAGGCCCATCGCGATCCCCACGAGCATCCCCGACACGGTGCCGAAGACGAACCCGAGGAAGATGCGCCAGAGGCTGACCGAGACCGCCTCTTGGAGCTTGCCGGAACGGACGAGGTCGACGGCGTCCTGAGCGACGCTGATCGGAGAGGGCAGGAACCTCGTGTCGATCATCCCGAACGAGGCTGCACCCTGCCAGACCAGGATGAGCACCAGCGGCACAGCTGCTCCGAGCGCTCGCTCGACGTGGAGCTTGCGCCTGGCGTACCGCGCAGGATCGCGCTCGTAGCGGCTCGGGCTCCTCTCGATCGACCGGGTCCAGGATGTCTCGGTCGCGCTCGTGGTCCCAGTCTCGGTGGCGGTCATCGGGCCTCAGCCACCTCGGCAGGGGTCTGTCCCCTGTTGGAACCGACCTCGTCGCGCAGCGTGGACCAGAGGAAGGCCTCGAGCTCTGTGAACCGCTGAGTAGAGCGCACGTCGGGCGGCCTCGGCCTCGGCAGGTCGACGACCACGTCCTCCAACCACCGCCCAGGCCTCGCAGACATCACGAGCACGCGGTCGCCCAGATAGATCGCCTCGTCGAGGCTGTGGGTGACGAACACGACAGTTCCCTTGTGCTCGACGCTCCCCAGGTCCTCCGCGAGGTCCTCCTGGAGGACGAGGCGGAGCTGCGCGTCGAGAGATGCGAAGGGCTCGTCCATGAGGATGAGGTCGGGCTGCACGACCAGTGCCCGGGCGATCGCCACCCGCTGCTGCATGCCGCCCGAGAGCGTCCTCGGGTACTCCTTGAGGAAGTCCCCGAGGCCCATGCCGGCAAGGACGTGCCCCGCCCGCTCCCGGGCCTCGCGCCGGCCCACACCCCGCACGCGCAGGGCGAACGCCACGTTGTCCTCGACGGTCTTCCAGGGGAAGATGTTGTGTCCCTGGAAGACCATCGAGAGGCGCAGCTCTCGAGCGTCCGGCACCGCCAGCTCGCACGTGCCCGCCGAGGGCTTCATCGTGCCCGCGATGATCCGCAACAGCGTCGACTTCCCGCAGCCCGACGGGCCGACGATGGCTACGAACTCGCCGCGCTCTATCTCGAGGTCGATGGGGCCGAAGGCCTGGATCGTCCTGTGCTTCGACTGGAAGCGGCGTTCGAGATCGCTTGCCCGGATCGCCCAGTTGCTGGTCGTGGGGGCGATGGTCATGGTGGACGTCCTATCCGCGTCTTGCCGGGGGGCGTTGGTGTCCGACCGCCTCTACCTCCCCAGTGCCTTGTCCAGGATGCCCGTGTCGATGACCCTGTCGGCAGGGAGAGCCGAGTCGTAGGTCAAGAGGTCCGCGGCGAGCCACGCCTCCTGGAGCACCGGGATCAGCGACTTGTCGGGGATCATGTCCGGGGGGAAGAAGAGCGGCGGCTTCTGCTTCAGGTTGTCCAGGGGCGCACCCAGGATGTCGGCGACCACGGGACCCACCTGCGGGTCGGCGTAGTAGTCGCCCTGGAGGTACGTGCGGGTCGTGCGAACGAGCGCTCGGACCACGGCCTCCGCAGCTTCAGGGTTCTTGGTGCGGAAGTCGCTGAAGTAGAACCCGCCGATCGACTTGCCAGCGTACGGGAGCACCAGGGTGGCGTCGCTCGGGGCTTGCAGCCAGAGGGGGTCGGGCAGGAAGGCCATGTCGATGGCTCCCGACTCGAGCCCGGCCAGACCGTCGGGGGCCGTGATCGACTGCGCGTCGACGTCGAGGAGCGTGAGATCGCACTGGGCCATGAAGTCGCCGAGGATGAACGAGCTCGACACCACGATCCCGCCCAGGCTCCCGAAGGCCACCTTCTTGCCCTCCATGACGCACGGGTCCAGCTTGCCGTCAGCCGAGAGGAGGGAGTTGTTCACCCAAAAACCCGCCTTCGAGGTGTCGGGGACGTCAGCGAACTGGGCCACCAGGCGGATGTCGTTGCCCTCACCTATGACGTTGAGGACCGTGGGCGTGACGCCCGAGAGCATCACCTGAGCCCTATCGGTCAGCAGGAGCGCCGGACCGGTGGCAGCGGGGGGCACCTGCTCGACGCTGACGTTCAAGTTCTCCTTCTCGAACTCGTCGAAGTGGTCCGCGACGAAGGCCTGGAGGAAGGGCTCCACGCTCGAAGGCCCGGTCACCACGATGGTCACATCGACCCTCTCGGCCAGAGGCTGCGGAACCGGAGTGCCGGGACCCGAGTTGGAGGTCGGTGCCGTCGACTGCGAGGCCGTGGTCGACGACGACGCCCCACTCGAGGCGCCGTCATCGGACGAGCCACATGCCGCGGCAAACAACACGAGGGCGAGCGCCACGCCGATCAAGGGCTGAAAGCGTCGTCGGGATCGGCGGCTACCGGTTGTCGTACTGGTGATCATGACCCTCCGTTCATGTGGGCTTCTGCCAGCCATTGTGACCAACGCAACAGCCGCCGTCAACCGTTCTCGACGTCGGATTCGGAATTGAAGGGACCTGAGAACCCTTCTAATGCATCCATCGATCCGCCAATTGAGCACGAAAAGTGAGGAATCAAGCGCTCACAGCGACGCAACGGCTCAAGCGCCGCCCCGCCTCACGCCACGTCGACGGCGTCGTCCTCAGCGCCCGCCGCTACCCCGCCTGATACCCACAGACCTCAGGCGGAGGAGTGCCCCCGCAACGACCCGCGGCGGGGAGATCGCGACTTTGCTGGCTTCCTTCGGGAGACTGGCTCCACCGACCAACTGACCGTGACGCCCAGAGCAGCCGCATAACGGGCCACGGTGGACAAGCGGGTATCGGCTCCCGACTCGAACCGTGCGATCTGGCCCTGACTCGTGCCCATGTGCTCCGCGATCTGAGTCTGTGTGAACCCGGCGTCCCGCCGCCGGCCAGCAAGCTCTCGTGCAAGCTCCCGCCGTTCGAGCGCTGCCTCGATCCGCAGAGGTAGACCCGGGTCGCTTGCGGAGAGCTCGCCGATCAGTTGATCAAGGTCGTCGCCCCGTCTCATGCTCATCGCCTCCGAGAATATCTCATATTTAAGTTAGTGATCATCTTCTTCGATGCCTACCCCTCGAACGCCAGTCCTGAAGACGCCGATAGGCAAGGTCTATCTCCCTGGAAGGCGTTTTCTGGGTCTTCTTCGAAAGGTTGAGAGGCCGAGCAGCACCTGACTTCGCGCGCCCTCGGCGGCGAACAGGATCCTGTAGCTCGCTCGCTCACCATCAGCACGGACTTCGTAGAGGTCACCTCGGAGGTGACGGGTAACCGCGAGCCCGTTGACCTGCACATCTTTCATGGCAGCAAGGATCTCGTCACGATCCCTGAGGCGGCTCCACTCGACGGCGCATCCAGCCGCGCACGGTCGCTGAGGAGGACGTTTCGCTACGCTTAGTGCCATGACCAACAAGGAGCTACTCCATCAGCTCGTTGACCGGCTCGGCGACGACGAGGCTGAGCGAGCCCGCGCGCTCCTCGAAGACATTGCCACGACTCTGCCCGCTCCGGGCGAAGCCCTGTTGCCTTCCTCCGTGGGGATCGGTGACAGCGGGCGTAGCGACGTGTCCGAGAAGGTGGGTGCCCTGCTAGCCAAGGGCTTTGGCAGTTCCATCCTGAGCGACACCAGGTAGGTTCGGATCGTGAAGACGAAGTTCCGCAAGGGCGAGCTGAACAAGCTGTTCGCCAGCTCCAACCGGCGGCCACCCACACCTGATGACGTGTGCGTGACGAAGGACGGTCGCCGACTCGACACCCCCGAGAAGCTTGTTGCCTGGCTTGAGGAGTTCAACGCAGCCCGAGACGATGAATCCCGGGTCTGACTCGCCATCTGTTGACCTTGAGCGAGTAATAGAGGTTCTCAACCGTCACCAAGTCGAATATGTCCTCGTAGGTGGCGGAGCAGCTCGCATCTACGGCGCCGAGCGTGTCACGGACGACACTGACTGCCTAGCTCGCCGCACCACCGAGAACTTGGAGCGGTTGGCATCGGCCATGCGGGAGCTATCAGCACATCTTCGCGTGGAGGGGTTGAGCGACGAAGAGGCTGCCGCACTGCCAGTACGGATAGACCAGCGGATGCTCTCAGAGATGGAGATCTCGACGTGGACCACCGATGCCGGCTGGTTCGATGTGCTGTCAGACATCCCATCTCGTGATGGACAACGATTGCGATATGAAGACGTGATCGGCAACGCTGTCGTGCTCGAAGTGGGAGACGTCACCGTGACAGTGGCGTCGCTCGATGTGATCATCGAGTCCAAGGAGTGGGCCAACCGACCGAAGGACTTGGCCGCCTTGCCAGAACTGAGAGATCTAAGGGACGCGCAAGACCTCGCTTGAATCCGAGGAGGCGGTGCGTAGGCTTGAAGCAGCCTGGGGAAACGTCAGCCGACGGAGCCTTCCATCTGGAGCTCGATGAGGCGGCTCCACTCGACGGCGTACTCCATGGGAAGTGTGCGGGTGACGGGCTCGATGAAGCCGTTCACCACCATGCTCATGGCCTGTTCGGCCGACAGGCCACGGCTCATCAGGTAGAAGAGCTGCTCGTCGGCAACCTTGGAGACCGTGGCCTCGTGGCCGATGCGGGCGTCGCGGGCGCCCACCTCCATGTAGGGGAAGGTGTCGCTGATGCTGTCGTCGTCGAGGATGAGGGCGTCGCACTGAACGTGGCTGCGGCAACCGTAGGCGTCGTCCTCGACTCGGACGAGGCCCCTGTAGCTGGTGCGGCCACCGCCCTGCGAGATCGACTTCGAGACGATCTTGGAGGTGGTCTCCGGTGCGGCGTGGACCATCTTGGCCCCGGCGTCCTGGTGCTGGCCCTCGCCCGCGTAGGCCACCGAGAGGACCTCACCCGAGGCCTTGGGCCCAACCATGTACACCGCGGGGTACTTCATGGTGAGCCGGCTCCCGATGTTGCCGTCGATCCACTCCATGTGGCCCTCGGCCTCGACCCGGGCCCGCTTGGTGACCAGGTTGAAGACGTTGTTCGACCAGTTCTGGATGGTGGTGTAGG
>CAYNQN010000026.1:0-18024 GCA_964399375.1 uncultured Rhabdothermincola sp.
CTCGAAGAAGTCGGGGGCCTTGCCGATGACCACGGCGTCGATGTCGGCCCAGGTCATCTGGGCGTCCTCGAGCGCCCGCTTGGCGGCCTCGCGCACGAGCCCCGCGATGGAGACGTCGCCCCGGGTGGCCTCGTGCTTGGTCTGGCCTATCCCTACGACTGCTACTCGCTCCTGGCCCATCTCACTCTCCCTCCAGGACGGCGACCATGTTCTGCTGGAGGCACGGTCCCGATGTGGCGTGCGCGATGGCCCTGTCGGACTCCCCGCGGCTGATGCGGCTGGCGGCCTCACCCAGGCGGACGAGGCCCTCGGCCATGATCACGTTGCCGGCCAACGCCCCTCCAGAGGGGTTAAGCGCCACGTCGTCGGTGAGGCCGAGCGCCTCTTGCAGGATGAGCTCCTGGTGGCTGAACGGAGCGTGCAGCTCGGCCGTGTCGAACGATCCCTCCAGGGCGCCGGCCCTCTCCCCCGCCTGGCGGGTGGAGACCGAGTCGGTGAGGTCGCGCACCCCGAGCGCGTGGGGCTCGATGCGGTGGTCGATGCCCCTGATCCACGCCGGGCGGTCGCACAGCTCCCTGGCGACGTCGCCGGCAGCCAGCACCACGGCGGCGGCACCGTCGCTGATGGGCGGGCAGTCGTGGCGCCGCAGCGGTGCCACGAAGTAGTCCTCGCCGAGGAGGTCGGTCACCTCATAGTCGCCCGAGAGCTGGGCATTGGGGTTGTCCTTGGCGTGGCGGCGGCTCGCTGCCACCACCTCGGCCATGTCGGCCTCGGTGAAGTTCCCGGCATCCAGGCAGGCCCTCGCCTGCAGGCCGGCCAGGCTCACCGGGTCGGGCCAGAGGGGGCCCGTGTAGTAGGGCTCTAGCTGGCGGGTCATCACCCTGCGCAGGTCGCCAGGCGAGGACTTGCCGTAGGCGTAGACGAGCGCGATGTCGGCCTTGCCGAGCTGCAGCTTCACCCAGGCCTCGTAGAGCGCCCAGGCGCCGTCCATGTCGACGTGCGACTCGGAGATGGGCGGCCAGGGCCCGAAGCTGTCCAGCGTCATCACGAACGAGAAGGGCGTGCCCGCCAGGTAGTCGGAGCTCCCCGAGCAGACGAAGTCGACCCGGTCCTTCTCGATCCCCGCGCTCTTCATGGCCTCGGTGAGGACGGGCATGAGCAGCTCGACCTCGTTGCGGTCGATGCGGTTGCGCTCGTGGGGCGTCTGGGCGAAGGAGATGATGGCTACGTCACGCATTCCGTTGCTCGCCCCCATCAGACGTTGTCCTTGTAGCTGTCCCAGTCGGCGTCTGGCTCGCCGTTGGGGCGGAAGTACTTGATGCTCTCGAGCGTCGGGCCCACCTCGTCCTCCCAGACGGCCTCCACTCGCATCCCCATGTGGACCTGGTCGGCGGGGATCTCCTGGATGAGGTGCATGATCGGCAGGTCCGAGCCGTCGAGCAGGATGAGGGCGCTCACGTAGGGCAGCTCCATCACCTGGCCGTAGAACTGGACGTTCACCACGCAGAAGGTGGTGATGGTGCCGGAGTGGCCCAGCTCCACCTCTTCCTCCAGCGCCACGCCGTCGGTGGGGCACGACCCCCTCGGCGGCACGTACACCTTCTTGCAGATCGGGCAGCGCTGGCCCATGAGGCGCTTGTTGGTGACGTTGCTCAGGAAGCGACTGGCCGCCTGGCCGGCCGTGTAGACGTAGTCGAGGCGGGCAGGAGTGCTGATCGAGCGCACCGGCTCGATGCCCTCAAGTCGCTCGGGAAGGGTCAGCTCGGCCATCAGGCTGCTCCTCCTGCTGAGATCTCGTCCGTCGGGTCGAAGCACTCGATGTCGGAGATGTGGCCGACGCGCTCTGCACGCCAGCGGGCCTTCACCCGCATGCCCGTGCTCATCGAGGCGATGTCGCCCGCGTCGACGGCGTGGAGCATCCCGGTGTCGGCGCCGTCGAGGCGGATGAGCGCCCAGGCGAAGGGTCGGTCGAGAGGCTGGTCGGCCATGGGATCGGCGATCCACGACCAGGTGACCACCTCGCCCTCGTCAGCCACCTCCACGATCTCGGTGAGATCCTCGGAGGTGACCGGGTCGTACTCGAAGGGCGGGACGAGCACTCGCCCGTCGGCCCCGCGCACGCCCACGATGAAGCCCTCCCGCAGTGCGGTGAAGAACGCTCCGATGACCGGACCTGTCGTCCGGCTGAACGGGTACTCCACCACCAGCGGCGCTGTCATCACCTCGACATCGCCCTTGGCCATCCGGCCCCTCCCGTCTGGTCGCGTCCGGCCGGTCGCACCGGCCTCGTTGGAACCAGTTCCGAACATAGAACAGGTTCTATTCCACCCGCCAGCTCGCCCCAGCAGCGATCTCCGCGAGCCCCGCCGCTGCACGTGCCCACCTCCTTGGAAGTGTTATCTGATCTGATAACATACTGGGTATGAGTGCTTCTAGATGGATAGCGGATGCCCGGAGAGCAGCTGGGATCTCCAAGCGAGAGCTGGCGCGACGGGCGGGAACCTCCCCGGCGGCGGTGGTGGCGTACGAAAGCGGAAGGCGAGACCCGACGGTCGGCACGCTCGAGCGACTGCTGCAGGCGGCGGGCACGCACCTGGGGTTGGCACGCACACGGAGGCCGGATCCCGAGGTGGCCGCCAAGCGACTGGAGCAGGTGCTCGAGCTCGCGGCGGCGTTGCCCTACCGGCCCCGGCGCCACCTTGCCTTTCCGAGGTTCCCAGGTTGAACAGCCTGATCGAGATCGTGATCGCCCTGGAGCGATCCCTGCGCGCGGCCGACCTGCCTCATGCGTTCGGAGGCGCTATCGCCTTGGCCTACTTCATCGAAGAACCCCGGGGTACCCGTGACGTCAACCTCAACATCTTCGCTCCAGCGGCCGAGATGGGAAGCGTTCTCGCCGCCCTGCCGGCGGAGGTCACCTACTCCGATGCAGACCTGGAGCTGCTCAAGCGTGACGGCCAGGCTCGGCTCCACTGGCTCGGCGATGTCCCGGTGGACATCTTCCTCGCCACGCACGAGTTCCATGACGAGGCAGCCCTGCACACGTTGACAGTGCCTCTTGCGGGCATCGAGATCCCCATCCTCGACTCGACTGCGCTCACGGTCTTCAAAGCCTTCTTCAACCGGACGAAGGATTGGGCAGACATCGAGGCCATGGCCACCTTCGGCTCAGTGGACCGCGAGCGAGTCGTCGGCTGGATGGACCGTCTCCTGGGCCCGAACGACGAGCGCACCCGTCGCCTCGCCGACACCCTGGAGAGCTTCTCCCGCGCAACGCCGGAAGCCTCCTCCATCTTCGATCCCCCGAGTTGGTCTTAGTGCGACCGGCCGAGAGAACCTCGTGCCGGAACCGCTCAGAGCTCGATGACGGTGCGGATGACCTCGCCGCGGATCATCTGCTGGATGGCCTCGTTCACGTCGTCGAGGCCGACCCGCTGGGTGATCATGCCCTCGAGGTCGAGCTTGCCTGCCTTCCAGAGGCGCAGCAGGCGGTTGAAGTCGCGGCGCACGTCCGAGCTGCCGTAGTAGCTGCCCTTGATGGACTTCTCGTCGAAGAACAGCTCGAACATGTTGAACTCGACGATCTTGTCGAAGCCGCCGACACCGACGACGACCACGGTGCCGCCGCGTCGGGTGGCGTCGTATGCGCTGCGCACCGTCTGCGGGAGGCCGATGGCCTCGAAGCCGTAGTCGAAGCCGCCTGCCTCACCGGTGATCGACGCCTTGAGGTCGGCCAGCTCGTCGGGCCCGCAGGCGTGGGTGGCGCCGAACTTCTTGGCCATCTCCTGCTTGTCGGCGTTGAGGTCGACGGCCACGATCACCGCGGCGCCGGCGATGCGGCATCCCTGGATGATCGAGATGCCGACGCCCCCGCAGCCGATCACCACGCAGGTGGAGCCCGGCTCCACCTTGGCGGTGTTGATGGCGGCGCCCACGCCGGTGGCCACACCGCAGCCCACGAGCGAGGCGACGTCGAAGGGGACGTCGTCGTCGATCTTCACGGCCGCCTCCTGGGGCAGCACCATCTCCTCGGCGAAGGTGCCCGTGCCGGCCATGCCGAACAGCTCGGTGTCGCCCTGCTTGAATCGGGGCATGCCGGCCACGACGAACTGGATCATCACGCACAGCTGGGGCTGGCGCTGCTCGACGCAGGCGTAGCACTGGCCGCACGGCGGCGACCAGGCAACGACGATGTGGTCGCCCACGGCGAGCTTGGTTACCGCCTCGCCGACCTCGGTGATGATGCCGGCGCCCTCGTGGCCGGGGACGAACGGCGCCCCCTGGGGGAGGTCGCCCTTCATGCCGTGCAGGTCGGAGTGGCACACACCGGTGGCCTTTATCTGCACCCGCACGTCGGTGGGCCCCAGCGGTAGGGCGTCGACGTCGTCGGCTATCTCGAGAGTCTCGTCACCGGTGTTTCGCAGGATGGCTGCTCGCATCTGTCCCCCTAGGAAGGCGTGATCGGCGCCGCTCCCCGAACCTGGCGGCGTTCTGCAACAAGTTCTACTCTGCTCCCCAGGCCCCGTGCACCTCCGGAGGCCCGGGGGGACGGCGGGGACCGCACCGCAGCCATGCAACCAGCGACTCGGAAGGCAGCGCAGTGATCAACCAGGCAGAGGCGACCGCGTTCCAGATGATCGGCCAGGACATCCCCTGGCTCCTGAACCACTGGGCGGAGCACCAGCCCGACAAGCCCTTCCTCATCTGGGAGCCCAAGGAGGGTGGGCCTCGCACCTGGACCTACCGCCAGTTCGTAGACGACGTCGAGAAGGTGGCCGCCGGCCTGCACGCACGCGGCGTAGGCATCGGCGACAAGGTGCTCATCCACGCCGACAACTGCCCCGAGGCCGTGCTGTCGTGGTACGCGTGCGCCCGCCTGGGAGCGGTGGCCGTCACCACCAACACCCGCAGCGTGGCCAACGAGGTGAGCTACTTCGCCAGCCACACCGGCGCCGTGGGCGCCATCACCCAGCCCCAGCACGCCGAGCTGGTCTCGAAGGCCGCCACCGACGTGGGCTGGATCGTGGTGACCGACGACAACTCGGGCGAGCCCGCCACCGCCGAGCAGGCCGACCACGGCTTCGATGGCTTCCAGACCCTCTACGGCGACCCCTCCACCGTCCCGGAGCGCACGCCCGACCCGCTGCTGCCGGCGGGGATCCTCTTCACGTCCGGCACCACCTCTCGTCCCAAGGCCGTGGTGCACAGCCACGGCAACGCCATCTGGGCCGGCCGCTCCGCTCCGGACAACATCGACCTCGACGCCGACAGCGTCTACCTGGCCTTCCTCCCCTTCTTCCACGTGAACAGCCAGAGCTGGGCCATCAGGAGCATCCTCGGCGTGGGCGGCACGGTGGTGATGCAGCCCAAGTTCTCGGCCAGCAGGTTCTGGGAGGTCATCGGGACGCACGGCGTGACCCACATCTCGCTGATCCCGTTCGTGTTCAAGGCGATCGCTCCCCAGCCCATCCCCGAGGACCACACCGTGAAGGTGGGCGTGTTCGGGCTCGTGATGCCCGAGCTGGACGAGTGGCTGAAGATGCGGGTGGTGTCGGCGTACGGCATGACCGAGCTGGTCACGCACATGATCCACACCAACCCCTACGAGAACTACCCCCGCATGTCGATGGGCAAGATCACCCCCGGCTACGAGGCCATCGTGGTGAACGAGGAGGGCAAGATCTGCAGCCTCGACGAGATCGGCGAGCTGTGGGTGCGGGGCACCCGGGGCATCCAGGTGTTCCTGGAGTACTACGACAACGACGAGGCAAACGAGGCCTTCACCGAAGACGGCTGGTTCCGCACCGGCGACATGGTGAAGGTCACCGAGGGCGGAAACTTCGTATACTGCGACCGCGACAAGGACGCCCTCAAAGTGGGCGGCGAGAACGTCTCTGCCCGAGAGGTGGAGGACACCTGCCGCCTCGCCGGCGGCATCGCGGACGTGGCGGTGGTGGCCAAGAGCCACGAGATGCTCGACATGGTGCCGGTGGCCTTCGTGGTGAAGGCCGATGCCGGTGCCGACGACGACGAGTTGGCCGCCACGATCATCCAGACCTGCAAGGACAACCTGTCGAACTTCAAGGTGCCCCGTGCGGTCTACTTCGTGGACGAGTTCCCCACCGCCACCCTGGAGAAGGTGGCGAAGAACGAGCTCCGCGAGATGGCCGACGCGATGCCGCCGGTCGACTGATCTGGGGGGTCAGGCGTCGAGGGCCTGGCGGTTGCGCTCCATGCTCTCGTAGAGGTCCTCGATGTCGTGCACCGGCGGCAGAGCCATCCGCTCGCCCGAGTTCAGCTCGATCTCCAGGTGCCAGAAGCCGGGGATGACGTCGATGGCAAGGATCCGGTACCAGGGGATGTCGCGGCGCAGCGGCCAGAACTTGTAGATCCGGAGCCTGTCGCCACGCACCACCAGCACCGCCCCCAGCAGGGTGCGGATCCCCAGCAGCGAGAGCACGAACCCCAGGGCGCTCATGGCCCGCCACCACCACGGGAGCTCGGGGGCGAGGGTGCCCGGCACGAAGAAGAGCGCCACCACCACGAGCAGCGCCACCGTGAGGCCGCGCCGCAGCACCGACATCCTCAGCCGATACCTCTTGGCACGCACCCGACCATTGTGCCCGCTCCCCCGGGTCAGCGGGGCAGGTCCCTCCAGGGAACGTCCTTGTCGGTGCTGGGCTCGCGGGGAAGGCCCAGGGCGCGCTCGGCGATCATGTTGCGATGCACCTCGGTGGTCCCGCCGCCGATGCGCGAGGCGAACTGCCCCACGCACTGCTTCTGCCAGAACCCGTCCTGGGTGGCGTCGCCATCGGCCAGCATCCCGCCGGCCCCCAGGAGCTCCACCGCCAGGTCGACCCTGCGAGCCAGCGAGGCCGTGAAGAGGTTCTTCAGCACGGACGGATCGGGCGGGGAGCCCCTGCGGTGCATGATCGCCGTCTGCATGCGCATCTGGTGGAACTTCAAGATGCGCTCCCGCGCGTAGACGTCGGCCAGGCGCTGGCGCACCAGGGGGTCTGCGGTGCGCTCGCACTGACGGGCCAGCGCCAGCACGGCCTGGAAGTTGCTGGTCTGCCCCGATCCGCCGATCATCCCGGCCTCGCTGGCCAGCGTGGTGCGGGCCACGGCCCAGCCACCGCCCACCTCCCCCACCACGTTGGCGGCGGGCACCCGCACGCCGGTGAGGAACACCTCGTTGAAGTGCGAGAGCCCGGTGGCCTGCACGAGCGGGCGTATCTCGATGCCCGGCGAGGCCATGTCGACGAGGAAGAAGGTGATGCCCTTGTGCTTGGGGGCGTCGGGATCGGTGCGAGCCAGCAGGATGCCCCACTGCGCGTGCTGGGCACCCGATGTCCAGACCTTCTGGCCCTCAACGATCCAGTCTCCATCGGGCCCCTCGCCGCCCTCCCGCACGGCCCTCGTGGCGAGGGCGGCCAGGTCGGAGCCCGCACCAGGCTCGCTGAAGAGCTGGCACCAGATCTCGTCGCCGCGCAGCAGCGGTGGCAGGAAGCGCTCCTTCTGCTCGTCGGTGCCGAAGCGCATCAGCGGTGGGCCCACCAGCTGCTGGGCCGCCCCGATGAACCCGGTGGTCACGTCGAAGGTGGCCGCCTCCTGGCCGAAGACGATCGACTCGGCAGGCGAGGCCCCCCTGCCCCCGTACTCCTTGGGCCAGGTGATGCCGGCCCAGCCGTTGTCGAAGAGGGTGCGCTGCCACGCCCGGCAACGCTCCACGTAGGCCTCGACCTCTGCCGGGTCGGTGGCCATGGCGCCCCTCGACCAGTCGGCGTCGGTGCCTGTCTTGGGCTGGGCGTGGGCCTCGAGGAAGGCACGGGCCTCCCTGCGGAGCTCGGCCTGCGCTGGGGTGTCGTCGAAGTCCAATGCTGTCCTCCCGGGGAGCGCCCGATGGTAGAACGGCCCGAATGCCATCGCCCACCCCGCCGGCCAGGTCTACTCGCAGCGTGCCCACGCAACGCTGCGCCGCCCTGCGCGCCGTAGCCCTGCTCGTGACCCTGGCCAGCCTCGCCTGCGTGGCTGCCTGCTCGGGCGGCGACGGTGCCGGAGGCTCCGACGGCACGGCGGGAATCACCACACCAGCGGGGCCGGATACCACCGATCCGTCCCAGAACCCGGCTGCCTACACCGCCTTCCCCGATCCCTCTCAGCCGGCGGTGGTGGCGGTGGGGCGGCGCTTCGGCCTCCTCGTGGAGGTGGACCCGTCGGCCGGGAGGCGCTGGCAGGTGGAGGGCCCCCTCGACACCGCCGTCGTCCTGCCCCTGGGCGTCGAGCTGGTGCCCGACAACACCGCCCTGCCGGGGAACCCCGACACCCAGGTGCTCACCTTCGTGGGTCAGGGTCTGGGGACCACCACTGTGAGCCTGGTGGAGGTGGGCCCCGACGGCTCGCCGGTGCCCGACGCCGACCCGGTGACCTTCACGATCTTCGTGACCGTCGACGGGCTGCCGCCCACCACGACCCTGCCACCCCAGACGACCACCACCGACGGCTAGCCGCGCTAGCCGGCCAGCTCCTGGGCCACCACCTCGGACCAGTCGTCGGTGGAGCCGAAGAGGGGCTCGAGCACGTACGCACGCTTGAAGTAGAGGTGGGCGTCGACCTCCCACGTGTAGCCCATGCCCCCGTGCACCTGGATGCCCGCCTTGCCGTTGCCGACGCCGGCCTCGTTGGCCGTCACCTTGGCGGCACCCACCGCCCGTGCCACCGAGCCCACAGCGGGGTCGTCGAGGGTGACACCCGCCGCGTACACGGCCGCCCGCGCCACCTCGGTGCGGGTGAACATGTCGGCCAGGATGTGCTTGACGGCCTGGAACGCCCCGATGGGCCTGTCGAACTGCACCCGCTCGGAGGCGAAGGCCACCGAGGCCTCACCGATCGCCTCGGAGACGCCCAGGAGCATCGCCGCCGTGAGCGCGGCGCCTCCCAGGCGCAGGGCGGCCACGCCGTCGGCGTCGAGCACCCGCTCTCCCTGGGGGAGCTCCCCCTCGTAGCGGCTCACCGGCGTGAGCGGATCGAGCGGCGTCTCCAGCGCGGTGGCCTGCAACTCTGCCGGGTCGACCAGCCAGGCGCCCTCGCCGTCGAGCACGAGCAGCCTGTCGAGCGAGTCGAGGTGCTCGACGAGCCGCGACTCGTCGGCGCGCTCGATGCCTCCCACGATCACCTCGCCCGTCGCCGCACCAGGCACGACGCCTGCGACCAGCTGGGTCCAGATCACGGGCCCCGGGACCAGCGCCCGGCCAAGCTCCTCGAACGCCAGCACCGTGTCGGCCCAGCCCAGGCCCACGCCGCCGTCCTGCTCGGGGATGCGGAGCGCGAACAGGCCCATGTCGGCCAGCTCTCCCCAGCGCCCCCTGTCGACGCCGCCCACGGCCGCCAGCTCGCGCACGGTGGCCATGTCGAAGCGACCCTCGCAGAGGTTGCGGATGCCCTCCTGGAGGGCCGTCTGGTCTGCGCTCAGCTCGAAGTCCATCTCTTGCTCGTCCTCTCTGCCCGGGTGCGGGCTCAGCCCTTGGGGAGGCCGAGGATGCGCTCGGCGATGATGTTGCGCTGTATCTGGCTCGTACCGGCGGCGATGCTGAACGAGGTCGACCGCAGCCGCTCCTCCACGAAGATGCCCGACGCCAGCTCGCCCACGTCGGAGCGCGAGAGCGAGGCCCGGTCGAGGATCCGCATGGCCAGGTCGGTCATCCGCTGGAACAGCTCGGAGTAGTACACCTTCACCACGCTGGACGCCGGACCGGGGATGCCGTTGCGCTCTGCCTGCGCGAGGTTGCGCTTGGTCATCGCCCACAGGGCGTCCATCTCGGCCTGCAGGTGGCCGATCTCGCGCCTGATGGCCACGTCTTCCCACGCCGTGGCCGAGCGCCTCGTCACGTGCCTCGCCAGGTCGGCCAGGTCGCCGATCATCCTGTTGGTCTCCACGAGGTCGGAGATGAAGCCGGTCCCCCGCTCGAAGCTGAAGGTGACCATGGCCACCCGCCACCCGTCGTTCTCGCCGCCCACCCGGTTGCCCACCGGCACCCGCACGTCGTCGAAGAAGACCTCGCTGAACTCGGTGGAGCCCACGATCGTCTCCAGGGGACGTATCTCGATCCCCGGCGTGGTCATGTCGAGCACCAGCCAGGTGATGCCCTTGTGCTTGGGGGCCTCGGGGTCGGTGCGCACCAGCATCTCGGCGTGGTCGGCCACCTGGGCGAACGACGTCCAGATCTTGGAGCCGTTGATCACGTACTCGTCGCCTTCGCGCACGGCACGGCACTGCAGGGCGGCCAGGTCGGAGCCCGCACCAGGCTCGGAGAACCCCTGGCACCACACCTCCTCGCCGCGCAGGATCGCCGGCAGGTAGGCCTGGCGCTGCGCCTCGGTGCCCTCGGCCATGATCGTGGGCCCGGCGTGCAGGAGGCCCACGAAGTTCACGCCCACGTAGGGGGCGCCGGCCAGCGTGGTCTCCTCCAGGTAGATGAGCTGCTCTGTGAGCGTGGCACCCCGGCCGCCGTACTCGGTGGGCCAGTTGATGCCCGCGTAGCCCGCCTCGAACAGCAGTCGTTGCCAGCCGGTGTCGTACTCGCGCCTGGCAGGCCAGTCGTCCTGGCCCGGCTTGGGGGGCAGCGTCGGCAGCGTCGCCGCCAACCACTCCCGCAGCTCCTTGCGAAACCGCTCCTCTGACTCCGTGTACCGCAGGTCCACTGTGGGGATCTCTCCTAGGCGTCGGTGGAAGAGCCTGCGAGGCGCTCCCGCAGCTCGAACTTGAGAACCTTCCCGCTGGCGTTGAGGGGCAGCTCGTCGACCACCCTCACCAGGCGGGGAACCTTGTAGTTGGCCATGCGCTCCCGGCACCAGGCGATGACCTCGTCGGGCTCCAGCGACGCCCCCGCTCGTGGGATCACGAACGCTGCGCCCACCTCACCCAGGCGCTCGTCGGGGATGCTCACCACGGCGACCTGGGCTATCCCCTCGTGGGCGAGCATGAGGCCCTCTATCTCGGCGGGGTAGGCGTTGAAGCCGCCGACGATGAACATGTCCTTCAGGCGATCGGTGATCTGCACGTACCCGGCCTCGTCCATCACGCCGACGTCGCCCGTGTGCAGCCACCCGTCGGCGTCGATCGCGTCCGACGTCGCGGCGGGGTCCTCGAAGTAGCCGCGCATCACGTTGTAGCCGCGCACGACGATCTCGCCGGGCTCGCCGACCGGAACCGCTGCCCCCGACTCGTCCACGGCGCGCACCTCCACGCCGGGGATGGCCCGGCCCGACGTCCTGGCGATGATCTCGGCGCCGTCCTCCTTGCGGCAGGCGGTCACCACGCCGCAGGCCTCGGTGAGCCCGTAGGCCGTGATCACCGACTCCAGGCCCAGGTCGGTGCGCAGTGCCTCCACCAGCTCCACGGGGACCACCGCTGCACCGGTGACGGCGAGCCGCCAGGAGGAGAGGTCCACGGAGCCAAGATCGGGGTGGTTCAAGATGCCCGAGAACAAGGTGGGCGGGCCCGTGATCAGTGCGATCCGATCCTCTGCCATCCGCCGCATCACGTCGCCGGGGTCGAACACGGCCTGGGGGAAGATCGTGGCGCCGGTGATGACCGAGGCCAGGATCCCAGCCTTGTAGCCGAACGAGTGGAAGAAGGGCGGGATCACCAGGTAGCGATCGCCCTCGCGCAGGCCCACTAGCTCGGCCCAGCTCGCATAGGCGCGGATGTTCTGCCCGTGGGCGGTCATGACGCCCTTGGGGGCACCGGTGGTGCCGGAGGTGAAGAGGATGTCGGAGAGGTCGTCGGGACCGATGGAGGCGGCGCGTGCGTTCACCTCTTCGGGCGAGACCTCGCTGCTGTGCGCGAGGAGCTCCTGCCACGACTCGGTGCCCTCGGGAGCGTCGCCGCGGAGCACCACGATCTTCTCCAGATCGGGCAGGGGGGCCCCGGCGTCGCGCAGCATCGCCACGTAGTCGTTGCCGAGGAAGCCGTTGACCGTGAGGAGCACCTTCGCCCCGCTGCGGGTGAGGATGTCGGCCGCCTCGTGGCCCTTGTAGCGGGTGTTCAGGGGCACCAGCACACCCCCGGCGCGCTGGAGGCCCAGGACGGCCACCACCCACTCCCACATGTTGGGGGCCCAGATCGACGCCCGGTCGCCCGCCTCGATGCCGGAGGCCACGAACGCCGCCGCCGCCTCCTGGACCTGGTCGGCCAGCTCCCTGAAGGAGATCTGCACGTCCCCGTCGACCACCGCAGGTGCCTCGCCCAGGCGCTCGGCCGTGCCCTCCAGCAGCCGCGGGATGGTCTCGCCGTGTGCGGCCATCACTCGAACTGGTCCAGGAGCAGGTGCGCGGCCGACGAGAGCTCGTCGCTGGTGTCGGCCATCCCCACCCAGCCGTGCACCCATCCCAGCAGCGATGCGAACCACACGTGGCTCAGCGCACGGGCGATGCGGTGCTGGAGCGCCGGGTCGAAGTCGGCCGGGAAGGCGACGGCCTGGATGCGATCCATGACCACGCTCACCTCGCGCTGGCACTCCGCCACCTTCGGGTCGTTGGACGAGAGCGAGGCCAGCACCGCCTCGCCCAGCTTGGGCTCGCGCTCCATGGCCCTCACCGCCCGCCCGAGGATGTCGATCACGCGGTCGGCAGTGGTGGCGCCCCTCGGCGGGCGCAGGCCCACCCGGCGCTCCAGGTCGCGGCACCACTCCACCATGGCCGCCGCCAGGAGGTGGTCCTTGGAGGAGAAGTACCGATAGATGGTGCCGAGCGCGACGTTCGCCCGGGCGGCGACGTCGCGCATCTGCACGGCCTCGTAGCCACCTTCCGCCCCGAGCTCCAGCGCTGCCACCACCACGCGCTCTCGACGAGCCGTCTGGCTCTTCGAGAGCTGCGGAGCTGTGACATCTACCATGGCCATCCGACGAGCCTACGCCCCGGCCTCACCGTCGAGGAAGCTCCGGGCACGGCCGGCAAGCGACCCGTCGACCGGCCGGCAGGTCGGGGCCGAGAAGCCCACGGCCCCCGAGGGATCACCGCGGGAGTCCGAGCACCCGCTCGGCGATGATGTTGCGCTGCACCTCGTCGGTGCCCCCTGAGATGGAGGTGTGCGCCGCCCACACCAGCCGGTGCGAGAAGTACGCCGCCCACGATCCGGGCTCACCCTCCACCACGCCGGCCGGGCCGAGCATGGTGACCCCCAGGTTCATGGCGTCACGCACGTACCGGCCGTAGAGGAGCTTGGTGAGCGAGGTCTCGGGGCCCGGCTGGCGTCCTTGGGAGAACGCCGTCTGGCTGCGGTAACCGAGGAACCGCAGCAGCTGGGTGCGCACGTGCACCCGTGCGAGCTCCTGGCGCACCTTGGGGTCGCCTGCCAGGCCCAGCTCGCGGGCGAGCGCGTGCAGGCCCGCCACGTCGCGCTCGTAGGAGGCCGCGCCGATCATGTTCCGCTCGTTGGCGAGCGTGTGCATGGCAGCGGCCCAGCCCTTTCCCACACCTTCCTCACCGCCCAGGACGTTCTCCCGGGGCACCCGCACGTCGGTGAGGAAGACCTCGCTGAACTGCGACTCGCCGGTGATCTGGCGCAGGGGCCTCACCTCGATCCCGGGGGTGGACATGTCCACGAGGAAGTAGGTGATGCCCTTGTGCTTGGGGGCCTCGGGGTCGGTGCGCGCCAGAAGGATCCCCCACTGGGCGTCGTCGGCGTTGGAGGTCCAGACCTTCTGGCCGTTCACGATCCAATCGCCATCGGGCCCCCCGTCGCCGTCGAGCCCCCCGTCACCGTCGAGCACGGCCCTGGTGGCGAGCGAGGCGAGGTCGGACCCCGCACCTGGCTCGCTGAAGAGCTGGCACCAGATGTCGTCGCCGCGCAGCATCGCCTCGATGTGCCGCTCGCGCTGGGCGTCGGTGCCGAGGTCCAAGATGGCCGGCCCCACCATGGTGTGGGCCACCATGAACGAGCCGCTGTGCACTCCGTAGCCGCTCATCTCCTGTGCGAAGATCAGCTCTTGCATCGTCGTCCCACCCCGGCCGCCGTACTCCTTGGGGTAGCTGATGCCGGCCCAGCCACCGTCGAACAGCGCCTGCTGCCACTCCCGCGAGCGCTCCACGAAGACCTTCCAGTCGGCGCGGGGGTCGAAGAGCAGCAGGGAGAAGTCGTCGGGGTGGCCCTTGGGGACAGCGTGGGCTTCCAGCCACGCCCTCGCCTCTGCCCTGAAGGCCGCCTCCTCGGGCGTGTCGTCGAAGTCCACCTCCAGAAATGTAACGTGTTCTATTCCTGTTCGGCCCCCTGGGCTGGGGGTTCGCTGTGAGCGCAGCCCGCGCCGCCGACGTGGCGGTCGTGGGGGCAGGGCCTGCGGGTAGCGCTGCGGCCACCGTGCTCGGCAGGGCGGGCCTGGACGTGGCACTGGTGGACAAGGCCCGGTTCCCGCGCGACAAGTGCTGCGGCGACGGCCTCACCACCTGGGCCCTCCGCCAGCTGTCCGAGCTCGGCCTGGAGCCGCTGGGCATGGAGACCTGGCACGACGTGAGCGAGGTGTGGGTTCGCAGCCCTGGTGGCCGCCAGGTCGCGTTCCCGTTTCCTTCTCCGTCGCATGGGCTCTTCGGTGCGGTCGTGAAGCGCAGCGAGCTGGATGCCGGGCTGCTGGACCTCGCGAGGGCCTCGGGGGTGTCGGTGATCGAGGGGCAGGCCTGCACCTCGGCCTCCCAGCAGGACGACCGGGTCCAGCTGGGCCTGGCCGATGGGACCGAGCTTCAGGCTCGCTACGTGGTGGCAGCCGACGGCATGTGGTCGCCCGTCCGCCGCCACCTGGGCCTCGCGGTGCGGGGCTACAAGGGTGAGTGGCACGCGCTGCGCCAGCACTTCACCGACGTCTCGCCCAGGGCAGCCTCGGAGCTGCACGTGTGGTTCGAACCCGACCTCCTCCCCGGCTACGCCTGGTCGTTCCCGCTGGCCGGGGGTGGGGCCAACGTGGGCCTGGGCATCCTGCGGGGCAGCCAGTACCGGGTGGGCGACCTGGCCCACGTGTGGCCGGAGGTGTTGCGCCGGCCGCACGTGCGAGACGTCCTGGGGCCCGGCGCCAGGCCGGAGGCGCCCGTGAAGGCATGGCCCATCCCGGCCCGCGTCCAGGGGATCCGGCTGGCAGCGGGCAGGGCGCTCTTCGTGGGCGACGCCGCTGCCGCCACCGACCCCATGACGGGCGAGGGCATAGGCCAAGCGCTGGCCACCGGTCGGTGGGCGGCCGAGGCGCTGATCTCTGCGGGTCCCGATCGCCCGGGCGGGGCGCGGGGCGCGTATGAGGGCTCGGTTCGCACGGGGTTGTTGGCCGACCACCACATGTCGGAGCTGTTGAGCCGGGTGGTGGCCAAGCGCTGGGGCCCGGGCGTGGCCCTCGCCGCCGCGGGGATGAACGGGTGGACGCGCAGGTGCTTCGCTCGGTGGCTCTTCGAGGACGAGCCTCGCGCCGCCCTGCTCACCCCCTCGCGCTGGCACCGCGGCTTCCTCTCTCGGCCCGGCGCCTACACCTCCTGATGGCCTGAGCCCCCGGCAGGCCTGAGCCGCCGGCAGATCTGAGCCGCCGCACGGCTTGAACGCCGCACGCTTGACCCGATCCGACCGCAGGGGGCAACGTTGCGCATGGCAGACATCGGCTACGACGGCAAGGTCGCGATCGTCACCGGCGCGGGCGGCGGCATCGGTCGCCAGCACGCCCTGGAGCTGGCGCGCCGGGGCGCGAGGGTGGTCGTGAACGACCTAGGCGGATCGGTGAGCGGCGAGGCCATCGCCCAGACGGCCGGCGACGCCGGCCCGGCCCAGAAGGTTGCCGACGAGATCGAGGCCCTCGGCGGTGAGGCCGTGGCGAACAACGCCAGCGTGGCCAGCGTGGAGGGGGGCGAGGCCATCGTGCAGACGGCCCTCGACGCCTTCGGCACCGTCGACATCGTGGTGAACAACGCGGGGATCCTGCGCGACAAGTCGTTCCACAACCTCACCCCCGACCTGCTCGAGGCGGTCGTCCAGGTGCACCTCATGGGTGCCTTCTACGTGACGATCCCCGCATGGAAGGTGATGCGCGAGAAGGGCTACGGCCGCATCGTGTGCACTTCGTCCAACTCGGGCATCTTCGGCAACTTCGGCCAGGCCAACTACGGCGCCGCCAAGATGGGCCTGGTGGGCCTCACCAGGGTGCTGGCCATCGAGGGCGCCAAGTACGGCATCGCCGCCAACGCGGTGGCGCCCGTGGCCAAGACCCGCATGACCGAGGACCTCTTCGGCGAGCAGTTCGACGCCCTCGACCCCGCCACGATCACGCCGGTGGTCTGCTGGCTCGCCTCTGAGGAGTGCGACGTGACGGGCGAGGTGTACTCGGTGGCCGGAGGCCTCGTGGCCCGGGTGTTCGTGGGCCTTGCCCCTGGCTACTTCAAGCCGGGCCTCACCGTGGAGGACGTGCGCGACCACTGGGGCGAGATCCGCGACCTCGACGGGTTCACCGTGCCCCAGACCTCCTCCGACGAGATCGCCAAGATCGTGACAGTGGTGGGCGAGGGAACCGAGGGGAAGGTGGGCCCCGACGGCCACGTGAACCCCGGCGGGCCCACCACCGCCTGACCCGCGGACCTTCACGAGAATCGGCCGGCCTTGAGCCCCCTGGCGGTCCACGAGCTGGGCGGAGACGGCCCGCCGCTCGTGCTGGTGCACGCCACCGGCTTCCACGGGCGCATCTGGGAGCCGTTCGCTCGGCGCCTCCAGGGCTTCCGGGTGGTCGCCCCCGATCTGCCGGGCCACGGCGACAGCCACGTGGACCCTGGGGACCTGGTGGACGACCGCCACGATCTGAGCTGGTCCCACGCTGCCACGGCGCTGCTGGCAGCCATCGACTCCCTCGGCCTGGACAAGCCCTTCGGCGTGGGCCACTCCATGGGTGGGTCCGTGCTCCTCATGGCCGAGCAGCAGCGCCCCGGCACCTTCCGGAGCCTCTACCTGTACGAGCCCGTGGCCTTCCCGTCGCACCTGGGGCTGGGGCCCGACGACAACCCCCTGGCTGCGGGCGCTCTGCGCCGCAGGGCCACGTTCCCCTCCCGCCAGGCGGCCCTCGACAACTACGCCTCCAAGCCGCCACTGGACGTGCTCGATCCAGAGGTGCTGCGTGCCTACGTGGAGCACGGCTTCGCCGAGGCCGGCGACGAGGTGAGGCTCAGGTGCGACCCGGTGGTGGAGTCGCAGACCTACCGGATGGGTCTGATCCACGACACCTACGACCACCTGGGCGAGGTGAGCTGCCCGGTGGTCATCGCGCGGGGAAGGCTGGAGGAGCTGAGCCCCGCCCTCTCGGCCAAGCACCAGGTGGCGAAGATCCCCGACGGCCGCCTGGAGGTCTTCGAGAGCCTCGGGCACTTCGGTCCCCTGGAGCGCCCCGACCTCTTGGCAGACGCCGTGAGCAGGGCCTTCGCCAGCCAGCTGCCCGGTTGAGGGAGTCCCTCCGAAGCGATCGGGGCCTCCTCGTGAGCGTCACAGCTGCGACGTAAGCTCGGGAGATGTCGTTCGAGCTCCCTTCGTCGCTGTCGCCGTCGAAGGTCTCGTCGTTCACCGATTGCGCCCTTGCCTTCCGGTTCTCCGCCATCGACCGCCTGCCGGAACCCCCCTCGCTGCCCGCCACCAGGGGCACGCTGGTCCACTCGGCGCTGGAGCTCCTGTTCGACCTCCCCGCCCACGAGCGCACGGTGGGTGCCGGCCTCGAATCCGTCGAGGTGGCCTTCCAGGGCCTGCGCGAGCATCCCGAGTACTCCGGGCTGGGCCTCGACGACAGCCAGGAGGCCACCTTCCTGGCAGAGGCGCGCACGCTGGTGCAGCGCTACTTCCAGCTCGAAGACCCCACCACCATCCATCCCATCGGCCTCGAGCTCCAGCTGGAGGTCGACCTCGACGGCCTCACCCTCAGAGGCATCATCGACCGGCTCGAGCTCGACGCCAACGGCGACCTCGTGGTCACCGACTACAAGACGGGCAAGGCCCCCAAGCAGCCCTGCTCGAAGGGCTGCTTGGGG
>CAYNQN010000027.1:0-5542 GCA_964399375.1 uncultured Rhabdothermincola sp.
CCGCCGGCACCCGCATAGCCGAGGCCCTCGTCGCCCGGACCTGACTGCCGGGAAGTCACATGGGCGAGATTGTTGGCGGTCAGGAAGCTCGGGGAAGCATTTGGTTCTCTATTCGTAGAGATGGTAGTTGACACACGGGTTTCCGCTCTGCTTGAGTTGGGCTAGTTCCCCACCCTTCATCGACTTCCCAGGGGGCAGAGGTGACCATGAGAGATCGGTTCTCTCGCTTTGGAGATGCACAAAGGGTTCCGACGTCAGCAATCGTGGACGGTCGGGGTTTCTAGGTGACGCGGATGTTGTCAGCACCGTTATGCATCATCTCTAGATATCATCTGGAGATGGCGTCAACCCGATTCACGTTCACCATAGATGAGGAGCTCATTGAGCAGGCGCGGTCGCTGAACATCCAGATCTCGGCTGCCGCACGCGAGGGAGTGGACCGGCAGGTGAAGGCCGCTCTTGCCGCATCTGATCGTGCGGCCTACCAGCGGGAGCCTGAAACTGTCGACTCGTTCTGGGACGACGTCGAGACTTGGGGCGCTCCTTGATCAGAGGAGAGATCTGGCTTGCACAGGTGGGTCGAAAGCGACGACCCGTTCTCGTCCTCACCCGCTCCGCTGTGATCGATGTCCGAGCGTTGGTGACCGTTGCGGAAGTCACGACGTCCGTGCGTGGGCTGGCTGCGGAGGTGACCCTGGACGGAGACGTGGGCTTGGAGAAGCCGTCCGTCGTCAACTGCGACGGGCTCCACACCGTCGCCCAGTCGTCGCTTACGACTCACGTCGGCCGCCTGAGCGAAGAGAAGATGTCCGAGGTCTGCCAGGCTCTCAGCTATGCGCTGGGCTGCTAGTGCTAGTCCCCCACCTCCATCGACTTCTTAGGGGGCCAGAGGTCTAGGGCGGTGGGGTGGCGTTGGGGACCGAGAGGCGGCGGAGCTCGGTGATCAGGGTGACGTCGTCGGTGGCCTGAGTGGGCGAGATGACGTCGTCGACGGAGAGCGGGGGGACCGGTACGTGGGAGATGAGGGGGTGGGCTGGGCGGCGGTCTTCCTCGTTCACCCCCAGCAGCACCTCGTTGAGCTTCTCGCCCTGACGTAGCCCCGTGTAGACCACGTCGACAGGCCGCTCTGCCTCGGCGGCCAGCCTCCTGGCCACGTCGTCGATGCGCACCGGCTCGCCCATGTCGAGCACCAGGGCCTCGCCGTCGGAACCGATGGCAGCGGCCTGGATCACCAGCTGCACCGCCTCTTCCACCGTCATGAAGTAGCGGGTCACCTCGGGGTGGGTCACCGTTATGGGCCCGCCGGCGTCGATCTGTGCCCGGAAGGTGGTGAGCACCGAGCCCCGGCTGCCCAGCACGTTGCCGAACCGCACGCTCAGGTATGTGCCATCGCAGCGCCCCGCCGCGTGAGAGGTGAGCATCTCGGAGATGCGCTTGGTGTAGCCCAACACGCTCGTGGGGTCGGCCGCCTTGTCGGTCGAGATGTTGACGAAGCGCCTCACCCCGTTGGCCAGCGCTGCGTCGAGCACGTTCTGCGTGCCCATCACGTTGGTCTTCACAGCCTCGCTGGGGTGCATCTCGAGCAGGGTGAGGTGCTTGAGGGCGGCTGCGTGGAACACCACCTGCGGCTGGTGGTAGCCGATGACCGAGGCCACCCTCTCGGCGTCGCGGATGTCGCAAACCACCAGGTTGGGCGAGTCGAGCAGGGCCCTGCCCTCAAGGCGCAGCTGCACGGCGTGCAGGGCCGACTCGTCGCGGTCGAGCATCACCAGCTGGGCGGGGGAGAAGCGGGCGATCTGGTGGCACAGCTCGCTGCCGATGGAGCCTCCCGCCCCCGTGACCAGCACCCGCTTGTCGGTGAGGTACTCGGCGATGGAGTCGAGGTCGGTGTCGATCACGTGGCGACCCAGCAGGTCGGCCTCGGTGATGGGCCGGATGTCGCCCACACCAACCGTGCCCTCGAACAGCTCGTCCAGCGGCGGCAGCACCTTCACCTGCAGCTTGGCCTTGAGCGCCAGCTCGCTCAGCTCACGGATGAGCTCGGGCCCGGCGCTGGGCATGGCGATGAGCAGGGCGGTGGCCTCGTGGACCTCGGCCTCCCGGGCTATGCACTCCCGGGTGCCCACGACACGCACCCCGTTGATGCGCAGGTTGCGCTTGGCGGGGTCGTCGTCGATGAGTGCCACCGGGTAGTAGGGGCTGCGGGGGTTGCGCAGCATGGCCGTGATCACCTGCAAGCCGCCCTCGCCGGCCCCGAACACCAGCACCTGCTGGGCCTCGTCGGTGGAGGGCCGCAGGCTGCGCTCGCGCGAGATGCGCCACACGTAGCGCACGGCGCACATCACCACCAGGGCGAGGATGCCGCCCGTGATGACCACCGACGTGGGCACCAGCTGGGTGCTCAGCGCCTCGTTGACAACTGCGAGGCCCAGGGCGGCCATGATCACCCCGAGGACCTGGTAGATGACCTCGTCGAAGCTTCCGTAGCGGTACTGGCCCCGGTAGAGGCCGATGAGCAGCCCGATGACGAGCTGGAACCCGCAGGCCACGGCGATGGCGCCGAACAGGCGACCCCACGTGAAAGGCCCCCAAGGGTTGTTCCCCAGGAGGGAGAACTCGAAGCGCATGGCCATGGCGGCGGTGAGGCCGATGGCCCAGGCGGCCACGTCGACCAGCATCTGGAGGGGGGCCCGGGCAGGGCCCACCGCTCTCGCTACGCGACGGTGCATGCTCGTGGGAGGAGCGTCTGTCATCTAACCAGTGGCCTCACCTATGTGGAAGGAACGAACCCTGCGAACAGGCGCGGGTCCGGCGCCTTCGCCGCGTGCGATCCTAGTCACCCCTCCAGGGCTACAAAAGAAGCATCTGAAGGGCTACGAGATACCGATAGATGTCTCGCCTTCACCACCAGCGCAGCGAGCCGCCAAAAACCGATCGTCACTGGGTGGGACGAGACCGCGTACGATCCCGGGGCTGGTGGGAGATCGAAAGAGGAGCAGGGAAGAGATGAGCACGTGAGCGAGCCCGCCACCGTTGTGGTGATAGGCCAGGGGTACGTGGGCCTGCCGCTGGCCGTGCGCGCCGTGGAGCAGGGCTACCGGGTGATCGGGCTCGATACCGACGCCGGCCGGGTGAAGCGCATCTCCTCGGGCGACTCGCCTGTGGAGGATGTCCCCAGCGAGCGACTGGCAGCAGTGCTAGCCACCGGCCGATACCAGGCCAGCTCCGAGCCCGCCGACTGTGCCGGCTTCGACATCGCCGTGATCTCGGTGCCCACGCCGCTGAACGACGGCGGGCCCGACCTGTCGTACGTGGAGGCGGCGGGGCGCAACCTCGCCACCCACCTTCGCCCCGGGGCCACCGTGATCCTGGAGTCGACCACCTACCCGGGCACCACCGAGGAGCACCTTGCGCCCATCTTGGAGGAGGGTTCGGGGCTGCGTGCGGGGGCCGACTTCCACCTGGGCTACAGCCCCGAGCGCATCGACCCTGGCAACGCCACCTACACCTTCGAGACCACGCCCAAGGTGGTCTCCGGCGTCGACGGCCCCTCGCTCGATGCCATCCGGGGTTTCTACGACCGCCTGGTGGAGCGCACGGTGCCGGTGAGCACGCCTAAGGAGGCCGAGCTCACCAAGCTGCTGGAGAACACGTTCCGCCACGTGAACATCGCCTTGGTCAACGAGCTGGCCATGTACTCACGGGCGCTGGGCATAGACGTGTGGGAGGCCATCGACGCCGCCTCCACCAAGCCGTTCGGCTACATGAAGTTCACCCCTGGGCCGGGCGTAGGGGGCCATTGCCTGCCCATCGACCCCTCGTACCTGTCGTGGCGGGTGCGCCAGACGCTGGGCGAAGATTTCCGCTTCGTCGCTCTGGCCAACGACATCAACGAGCACATGCCGGCCTATGTGGTGCGGCGCCTCACCGAGGGGCTGAACGAGCGGTCGCTGCCGGTGAAGGGCCAGCGGATCCTTCTGCTGGGCCTGTCGTACAAGCGCAACACCGGCGATGCCCGGGAGTCGCCCTCGCACCCCATCGCCAGCAAGCTCGTGGAGCTGGGTGCCGACGTGGCCGCCGCCGACCCTCACGTGACGAACGGCTTCGGCGATCCCGCCGTGGAGCGGGTGACCCTCGACGCCTCGCAGCTGGAGCGGGCCGCCGCCGTGGTGGTGCTGGTGGACCACGACGAGTTCGACCTCGACCTGGTGGGGGCTTGCGGCACCTACGTGCTCGACACCCGCCACTGCGTCAAGGGGCCTACCGTCGAGTACCTCTGACCGCTTCCCCGGCTGGGAAGCTATGGGAAGCATTTGGTTGGCGCTTAGCCGAGATGGTGGTTGACACACGGGCTCGTGGGTGATTGAGTGGGCGGTGCTTCCCCCGGCGCCGTTCGCTTGTCCACCGGTAGGTACGATCGGCGCGTGAGCTCGTCGCTGGCACCCTGGACGTCCGAAGCCGACGCCGAGGAGGCGCTGGCCATCGTGAGGGCCATGGCCACCGTGGCCGGCGAAGGCGGAACCTCTCCTCTCTCGGCCATGGATCGGCGAGGGATCGATGCGGCCTGGGCGTTCGTGTTCGGCCGCACCCAGCCCGAGGGCGACCCTGCCCTGGAGCCCATCGAGCCGGCAGAGCTGGCGGCCACGGTGAAGAGCAGCGACCTGCGGCTAACGGCCGTGCGCCTGATGGTCGTGATGGCCTTCGTGGACGGGATCGTGGAGCAGGCCAAGCTCCAGCAGGTGCTCTCCATGGCTTCGGCCCTCGAGGTGGATCAAGCCTTCGTGCAGGCCGTCGCCCACATGGCCGCCGACGACGTGCACTGGGCGGGCATTGACATGTTGCACCACAACGTCGCCAGCATCCCTGGGATGTCGTGGAACCCGGACGACCCTGTGAGCGCCTTCCTCCCCTACCGGGACGGCCACGGCGACCCCGCTCTGGTCGAGCGGTACAACGCCCTCGCCGACCAGCCCGCCGGCACGCTCGGCAACGCCTTCTACCACCACTACCACGACAACCACTTCGCCTTCCCGGGTGAGGAGTGGGGCGTGGCCGAGGCGTGGGGCACCCCGCACGACTGCCTCCACATCCTCTCGGGATACAGCACCAGCGCCCAGGGCGAGCTGCTGGTGGCGGTGTTCAACGGCGCCAGCTTGTCGAAGCCCGACGACCCCTTCGAGAGCCACGTGCTCCCCGTGATCCTCACGTACCACCTGGGGATCGAGCTGAACAAGGGGATCAACAAGGGCGACAGGGAGAGGATGGATAAGGACCCCTCTTGGCGTGACAACTTCCAGGGCAACGTTCACCTGGGCCTCGACCCCGCCAAGCTCTGGGTGTCGTGGGCCCGTGGGAAGGCCATGAGCACCGACCTCTTCTCCGGCACCTGGGACTTCTGGGCTCACGCCGGAGACGACCTCGACGAGCTGCGCCAGCGCTACGGCGTGGATCCGCTGGAGGGGGCCTTCGCTGCCGTCGACGACGCCCAGGTCGACCGGGAGGCCTTCGCCCGCCCCGGCAAGCCCCTGCCGCAGCTCAGCGG
>CAYNQN010000027.1:5642-14697 GCA_964399375.1 uncultured Rhabdothermincola sp.
TGCGAGTGAGCGAAAGCCAGCGTCAGGCGTACGAGCGCGCGGCGGACCTCGAAGGCGTGTCCGTTTCTGCTCTGGTCACTGGTGCGGCCGACGAGAAGGCGGAGGAGCTGCTCCGACTCCACTCCTCGATGACGGTCCCGTCTGATGTGTTCGACCGGCTGTTGGCCGCTCTGGATGAGCCTGCGACCATCGCACCCGCGCTCAAGAGGGCGCTGCGCAAGCCGCTCTTCGAGAACCGTTGAGTGTGTGGATTTCGTCTGCGAGGTGTTTGGGGAGCCCCACGACGCCTCCTCGTTCGAGAGCGGTCGACCGGCGCTTGACGAGTGGCTGCTGAAGTCTGCCAGGGGTAGCGATGGCAGGAACCTGACCCGTACCTACGTGTGGCATCGAGGTGACGGGATCGTCCTCGCCTACTTCACCCTCATGCCCTACCTAATCGAGCGAGGGGGCCTGGGCACGAAGCAGGGCCGGGGGTTGGCCGACAGGATCCCGTGCTACTTGATCGCTCGTCTCGCGCTCAGTCGCCACTTGCATGGCCAGGGGCTCGGCTCCCAATTGCTGGCTAGCGCCCTGACTCGGGCCGCGTCTGCAGCTCACGAGGTAGGAGGGAGATTCGTCGTCGTCGACGCTGTAGATGAGGCTGCCGTGGCCTTCTACAGGCATCAGGGTTTCGTCTCGATCGCTTCTGAACCTCGCCGCCTAATCCTCGCGATCAAGGACTTCGAGGATCTTCTGAAGCCCTAGCCTCGGGGTGGTTCCGTCCGTCGGTCAGCGAGGTGCTGCATGGCCGTGATCCAGGTGAAGACCACCATCGAGGCGCCCAGGGAGCTCGTGTGGGCTCGCCTGGAGGACGTCGGGTCGCACGTGGAGTGGATGGCCGACGCCGAGTACATCCGGTTCCTGGGTCCCCAGCGTGAGGGCGTGGGCACCACCTTCGACTGCGGCACCCGGCTGGGCCCGCTCCGCACGGTCGACCGCATGACGATCACGGAGTGGACCCCGCCCCAGGCGATGGGGGTTCGCCACACCGGGGCGGTCACCGGCATCGGACGGTTCACGCTCACCGCGCTGGCAGGTGGGCGAACCCTGGTGGTGTGGACCGAGGAGCTCGTGTTCCCCCGGCGACTAGGGGGCTCCCTCGGAGGGGTGCTCGGGGCCATCGCCCTGCGCCTGCTTTGGCGCCGTAACCTGCGCCGGCTGCGCCGCCTGGTGGAGACCGGCCGCTAGATGGCATCCAGCTCGGTCAAGAGGTCGAAGAGCCCCTTCGCCTCCCAGGCTCGGTTGCGCTTCGACGTCGAAAGTGGAACGAGGACGCCTGCGTCGTCCAGCTGATCGATGGCCACAGCAACCGAGGATCTACTGCGCCCGGTCGCTGTCGTCGCTACCGGCAGCGTGATGATCGGGTGGGCTGTCAGCTCGTCGATGACGGCCCACGCAGCAGCATCCGATCGTACGGTCACGGATCGCTGGAGGCTCTCGCGCCACTGCTCCTGAAGTTCGGACACTTCTACGAGATAGCGCTCGGCCAGCGCTGCTGAACGGGCCATAGCGGCGGCGAACAGCTCTATCCAACCCTCGATGTTGCCGTTCCGAAACTGGATGAGGCCGTCGATGTAGCGGTCCTTGTCGGCGGCGAGCACGACACTGACCGGTGGAACGAAGCTGGGTGCCAGGCCGCGGCGCCGCAAGATGACCTGGATGAGCGCTCGCCCCGTCCTGCCGTTGCCATCCTCGAAAGGATGGATGGTCTCGAACTGAGCGTGAGCCACGGCTGCCTGGATGAGAGGCGGGAGGTGATCGCTGTTGCACATCTCGCAAAGGTCATCCATGAGTCTCCCGATCTCTTCGGGGGGCGGCGGCACGAACGCAGCACCGCAAGGGTTGTAGTCGTTGCCTCCGATCCAGTTCTGGACCTCGCGGATCCGGCCGGCGATGTTCGAGCTCGGAGCCCTGAGCATCAACATCTTGTGGATCTCGATCATGTGTTGGACGTCGATGGTGGACGCCGAGCTGGTTTCACTCACGGCCAGCTCCATGGCGTCGATGTTGGCCAGCACCTCGGCGATGATCGGGCCAGGCGGCCTGCCCATCCGAGCCTTCGCTTCGGCCCTTGCCAGGCTGCGGGCGTCGGCTTGCAGGCCTTCCACCTTCGACGATGCGATCGACTCAGTCCGTAGTAGGAGATGGGCCAGTGGCTTGAGCGCCGGCCGAGCCCGGTCGTTCAGTGATCGAACGGCGAGCTCCGCATCGGAGACCATCCCCGCGACCTCGGCAGGCACAGCGTCGTTGAAGTCCGCCACCGGGTGGGGGACGAACGCTTCGTAGCGGCAAGCTCGCCGGAACCTGGGTGGCGCGTAGATGGAAGGGTCGTGAGCCCAGACTCGAGCGACATGACTGCCACGCATCTCGGACGATCTCCCTCCGTTAGTCCGACTTAGAGTCTATCTCGGACTAAAGGAACGCAGGGTTAAAAGACGCTGTAGCCGTCGGGCAGGGGGCGCCTTCCCGTGAGGCTCCACAGGACGGCTTCGGCTCCCTCGCCTCGGGCAGCGAGGGCTACCGAGAACAGCAGGCTCAGCTCGGTGGCTGCCTCGTCGTGCTGGGGCTCGATGCCGGTGGCGGCCTCGAGGTCGAGGCGGTGCACGGTGAGCTCGTAGACCCGGCTGGGCAGGTAGTCGATGAGGCGCATGGCGCCGCCCGGCGTGACGACCACGGCACCGTCGTCGGCCGCCTCGACCGCATCGAGGGTGTCGGTCACGAGCTTGGCTACGGCGCCCGCCGGGTCGTCGCCCAGCGACTGGGCGGCCCTGCGCCCCCGTTCGGCGATCTGTGCGTGGTCGACGAGGGGGGCCAGCCGGGTGAAGTAGTCGGTGGGCCCCTCCAGCACCTCGGTGCCTTCGGCCGGCTCCTCTTGCAGGTAGAAGGTGACCGTGGTGAGCGCTCTGCCGGTGTGGCCCACCAGCTCTCGCACCGTCCACTCGCCCAGCCCGGGCGCGTCCCACAGCTCGTGGGGCACTGCGGCCACCGCCGTGGCGAACGCATCGGCTGCGGAGGCGAAGGCCCCCCTGACGAACGACGGTTCAAAGCTCCATCCAGCGGTCATCCCCGGCACCCTACGCCAGGCCCCCGGGCGCCCCGTAGGAGGTTTTCGCCGCCGGAGGTACCCCTCATCGGTGCCGTGAGCGGGGAGGGGCGAAGCGAGGTTCCCCTACGCTGGCGGGTGATGCGCTACTTCACAATGGACGAGGCCAAAGAGGCGCTGCCCGAGCTCCTGGAGGTGGCCGACGAGGTGATAGAGCTGCGGGCCGAGCTGGTGGAAGCCGGCAGGGCGCACAACGCGGGCGCCCCGGTGATGGCGCTGGCCGACCTGAAGGCCATGGAGGCCCGCATGGGCGAGCTGATCGACGGCCTCACCAACAAGGGCCTGGAGGTTAAGGGCTTCGCACCCCTGCTGGTGGACTTCCCGGCCCTGGTGGGCGGGCGTGAGGTGCTGCTGTGCTGGCTGGAGGGCGACACCTCGCTCGAGTGGTACCACGACGCCGAGCTGGGCTTCGCAGGCCGCCGGCGCCTTTCTGATCTGGAAGACTGACCCGCCATGACGGGGACATCTTCCAACGGGCGGGCCCTGGCGCCCGTGCTCGCTACTTTGACGGCGCTGGCGCTCGTCGCCGTGCTGGCGGTCGGGTGCGTGAGCGCCGACACCTCGTCGAGCGACGGCGACGAGCCGGCTCCCGCCACCACGCTCTCGGAGCCGCCGGACATGGTGGGCACCTGGATCGGCGACTACTCGTACCCGTTCGCCAACCCCGACGGCTCGCCCCAGGCGGTGGAGGCCCACGAGCGGCTCACCATCGATCACCAGGAGGGCGGCCTGGTGTGGGGTCACGACGAGTTCGTGGATGGCGGCCAGGTGATCCGCATACCCGTGCGGGGCACCGTGGACGTGCACGGCGTGCTGATCCTGGCCGAGGAGAACGGCTGGTTCCGCGGCGAGCTCCAGCCCGACGGCTCGATGCTGGTGCGCTTCGCCCGCACCGACGACCAGTTCACCGCCTTCTCGACGGTCCTCACCCGCTCCTGAAGCCCTGCTGCCTGAAGCCCTGCTGCTTGTCAGCGGGTGGCGAGGAGCTCGGCCACGAGGAAGCCGAGGTCGAGCGACTGGCGAGCGTTCAGGCGGGGGTCGCAGCTGGTGAAGTAGGCAGCGGGCAGGTCGCCGTGGTCGATCTCGTCGGAGCCGCCCAGGCACTCGGTCACGTTGTCGCCGGTGAGCTCGAGGTGCAGGCCCCCGGGCCAGGTGCCCAGCGACCGGTGCACGCCGAAGTAGTGCTCGATCTCGGTGAGGATCGTGTCGAACCGGCGGGTCTTGAGGCCACCGTCGCTGGTGAAGGTGTTGGCGTGCATGGGATCGCACATCCAAAGGGCGGGGTGGCCCGCCTCGCGCACGGCCTCGATGAGCGGGGGCAGGGCGTCGGTCACCCGATCTGCCCCCATGCGGCTGATGAGCGTGAGCCGGCCCGCCTCGCGATCGGGGTCGAGCGTGTCGCACAGCCAGAGCAGGTCGTCGACCGAGGTGGCCGGGTCGACCTTGCACCCCACGGGGTTGCGGACCCCACGGAGGAACTCCACGTGGGCGCTGCCCGGGGCCTTGGTGCGGGCCCCTATCCAGAGCATGTGCGCCGAGCAGTCGTACCACTCGTCGTTGGCGGTGGAGTCCTGGCGGGTGAGCGCCTGCTCGTACTCCAAGATGAGCGCCTCGTGGCTGGTGAAGAAGTCGACCTGGTGCAGGGTGGGCCCGTCGACCTGGATCACCTTGAGGAATCGCAGTGCGGTGTCGATGTTGTTGGCGATGGTCTCGTAGCGCCGGCCCTCACGGCTCGACTCCACGAACTCCATGTTCCACTTGTGGACGGCGGCGAGGTCGGCGAAGCCTCCCTGGGCGAAGCCCCGGAGGAGGTTGAGTGTGATGGCGGCCTGCTCGTAGGCCTGCAGGATCCTCTGGGGGTCGGCGGCGCGGGCCTCGGGGGTGGGCGCCACGCCGTTGACCATGTCGCCCCGGTAGGAGGGCAGCACCACGCCGTCGATGGTCTCGGTGGGCGACGAGCGGGGCTTGGCGTACTGGCCCGCCACACGGCCGATCTTCACCACGGGCACGCCGGCCGAGTAGGTGAGCACAACCGCCAACTGCAGGATGGTCTTGAGCCCGTCCCGCACACGATCGGCCGAGAAGCCCTGGAAGGTCTCGGCGCAGTCGCCCGCCTGGAGCACGAACGCCTCGCCGGTGGCGGCCTTGGCCAGCTCGTCTCGCAGTACCCGGGCCTCGCCCGCGTAGATGAGAGGGAGCCGGGTGGCGAGGTCCTTGGCAACCTCTTCCAGGTGGTCCTCCGGCCAGTCGGGCCGCTGGTCCACCGTGAAGCTGCGCCAGGAGGAAGGCGTCCATTCAGCGACGGTCATGGGGCTTCAATGCTAACCCGCTCTCCCTCCAGCCCATCAGCAGGTTTGGTCGCCGGTACTCTTCCGGCATGAGCCCAGACACGTCCCTCCGAGTCGGCCTGGTCGGCAGCGACGGGCGCACCGATGCGCTCGCGGAGCAGTGCAGCCGCAGCCTCTCCGGGGCAGGGCTGTGGGCGCTGTCGGGCTTCGCCACCCCCGGGCTGGCCACCAAGTGCGGGGTCGAGGGGTTCTCGATCGTGGATGACCCGGGTGATCCGGGGGTGATCCAGCGCTGGGCCAAAGAGGTGGGGCCCTCGCTGGTGATCGTGGGGCCCGAGGACCCGCTGGCCAGGGGAGCCGTGGACGCCCTGAACTCCATGGGCATCGACTGCTTCGGGCCTGTCGCAGCACTGGCTCGCATAGAGGCCAGCAAGGCGTGGGCACGGCAGCTGGTGGACAAGTACGTGGTGGCGGGCCAGGGAATCGAGGCCAACCCCAGTTACCGGGTCTTCGAGACCTTGGATGGTTTGGAGGAGCACCTTCGTAGTCAGGAGACCTTCGTCGTCAAACCCGATGGGCTCACCGGCGGCAAGGGCGTTCGTCTGTACCCCGAGCACTTCGACTCGATGGAAGAGGCCGTGGCCTACGCGGCGAGCTGTGTGGAGGCCGGTGGCCTGGTGCTGGTGGAGGAGCGGCTGGAGGGCGAGGAGCTGAGCCTGATGACCATCACCGACGGCGAGTCGGTGGTTCACTGCCCGCCCGTGCAGGACCACAAGCGCTCCGAGGCCGGCGACACCGGTCCCAACACCGGGGGCATGGGCTCGTACTCCGACGCCGACCACTCGCTGCCGTTCCTGAGGCCCGCCGACCTGGAGGCCGCCCGGCGCATCAACGAGCTGGCCATAGAGGCGATGGCTTCGGAGACCGGCCAGCTCTACCGGGGCGTGCTCTACGGGGGGTTCATGGTGACCGGCCGGGGCACCAAGCTCATCGAGTACAACTGCCGCTTCGGCGACCCCGAGGCACTCAACGTGATGCCGATCCTCGACGGCGACTTCGTGGAGGTGGCACGGGCGGTGGCCACCGGCCGGCTCTCGCGGGTGAACGTGAGGTTCGAGCCCAAGGCCACCGTGTGCAAGTACGTGGTACCGGCCGGCTACCCGGGCGGGAAGGGCAGGGGCGACCCCATCGAGGTGCCGGCGGGCCTGGTTGAGGAACCCGGCGTGCGCCTCTACTGGGCCGCTGCCGAGCTGGGCCCCGACGGTGCCACCACCATGACCGGCTCGAGGGCCCTGGGCGTGGTGGGGATCGGCGACGACCTCGCCACGGCCGAGGGCATAGCGGAGGGTGCAGCCGCGAGCATCGGCGGCCCGGTGCGCCACCGCTCCGACATCGGCACCGCCGAGCTGGTCCAGCGCCGCATCGACCACATGGACGAGCTGCGCTCCCGTTAGCGCCAGGGGCCCGGTGCCGGGCTCGGTACCAGGGCCCGTTAGGAGCTGTTCCCACTCTCAGAAGGTGCGGAGTGGGGGCCGGCCTGGTTGGGTGATGGGGTGAGCTCCCATGATCACAGCGGGCACGGCGCGCACGGGCACGACGGCCAAGGCGGCGCCCGGGCCGTGAGCGTCAAGCGGCTCTGGGGGGTCGCCACGCTGAACGTGGGCCTCGGCGTGGCCCAGCTGGTGGGTGGCCTGGCGTTCGCATCGGTGGCCCTGCTGGCCGACACGCTGCACCAGGCCATAGACGCCGTGGGCCTGGTGATCAGCGCTGTGGCCCTCACGCTTGCGGCACGGCCGGCCACCCGCAGGCGCACCTTCGGCTGGGGACGCGCCGACGCCCTGGGCGCCCTGGTGAGCGGCCTGGTGCTGGCGGCCTCCACGGTGTGGATCGTGTGGGAGTCGATCGAGCGGCTCGGCTCGCCGGCCGCCGTCGACGGTTGGGGCGTGATCGCCCTGGGCGTGGCGGGGGCGCTGATCAACGGGGGCAGCGCCCGGTTCCTGGGCCGCAGCCACGAGCTGTCGGTGCGCGCCGCCCGCCTCCACCTGCTCACCGACATGGCTGGGTCGCTGGGAGTGGTGCTGAGCGGTGTGGTGGTGACCACCACCGGGTGGGACCGGATAGACCCCGTGATCTCGCTGCTCATCTCGGTGACGGTGATCTACGCAACGGTGCGCCTGCTGGTGCGGGCGGCCAACATGTTGCTCGACGCCACGCCTGCCGGCATCGACGTGGGCGAGGTGGAGGCCGCGATGCGATCGGTGGAGGGCGTGACCGACGTCCACCACCTGCACGTGTGGTCGCTCTCGCCCAGCGACGTCGCCGTGACGGCCCACGTGGAGATGGAGGGGGAGGACGCCACCGTGCACGTGGCGCAGGCCACCGCCCAGGAGATCGAGGCCGTGCTCTCGGAGCGGTTCGGCATAACGCACACGACGGTGCAGGTGGAGTGCCACCCCTGCGAGGCGCCGGACCACTGACGTCACCGGCGCTCGGCGCTCGGCGCTCAGACCCCTCAGACCCCTGAGAGCCGGTATCCCCCGGGGCCGAGCCGCCGTCAGGTGATGGGGCCGAGCGGGGCGGTGGGCGTGAAGCGCACCTTCATGTGGTTCACGCCGTTGATGAAGTCGCTGCGCATGCGCACGGGCTCGCCCACCACCTCCAGGTCGGGAAGGCGGGTGATCACCTCTCGCACCATGGCCTTTATCTCTACCCGGGCGAGGTTGGCGCCCAGGCAGTAGTGCTCGCCGCCGCCACCGAAGGTGAGGTGGTCGTTGGGCTCGCGGGTGATGTCGAACTTGAAGGGGTCTTCGAAGACGTCCTCGTCGAAGTTGGCCGACATGTAGTACACGACCACCTTGTCGCCCTTCTTGATCTCCTGGCCTCCCAGCACGGTGTCGCGCGTGGCGGTGCGGCGGAAGTTGTGGATGGACGTGCCCCAGCGCAGGAACTCCTCCACGGCGGAGTCCCACAGCGAGGGGTCGTCGAGCAGGGCCTGGCGGGCCTCGGGGTTGTCGATGAGCGCACGGATGCTGTGCGTTATCAGGTTCCTCGTGGTCTCGTTGCCGGCCACGGCGAGGATCACGAAGAACATGTCGAGCTCTTCACGGGTGAGGCTCTCGCCGTCGACATCGGCGTGCACCAGCACCGAGAGGATGTCGTCGAGGGGCTCGGCCCTGCGCTTGTCGGCCAGCTCGTCGCAGAAGGCGTAGATCTGCGCGGCGGCCACCTCGCCCGCCTCGGGGGTGTTCTGCCAGTAGGGGTCGTCGAAGCCGACCATGGTGTTGGTCCAGTCGACGATCTGCTTGCGGTCCTCCGCGGGCACGCCGATCATGTCGCAGATCACCTGGGCGGGCATCTCGGCCGACACCTCGGCCACCAGGTCGATCTCGCCCTTCTCGCACACGGCGTCGACGATGTCGCGGGCCCTCTGGTGGATCTGCTCGTCGAGCATGCGGATCATGCGGGGGGTGAAGCCCTTGTTCACCAGCCGGCGGTAGCGGTTGTGCTTGGGCGGGTCCATGTTGAGCAGCGTGAGCCGCATCACCGCCAGCGCCTCGGGCGTGGGGTCGGCGATGAAGGTGCCCATGGCCTCCGACGAGTAGGTCTCGGTGTCGCGGCTCACGGC
>CAYNQN010000027.1:14797-17795 GCA_964399375.1 uncultured Rhabdothermincola sp.
CGATGAAGGTGCCCATGGCCTCCGACGAGTAGGTCTCGGTGTCGCGGCTCACGGCCCGCACGTCGGCGTGCTTGGTGACCGCCCAGAAACCTGGGGCCTTCTGGTTCTGCAGGTCGTGCCAGTAGACGGGAGCGACCCGCCTGAGCACAGCGAAGTCCTCGTGGGGGACCGCTGTGGACCAGCTGTCCTCCATGAGGTCGATGCTCGCGAGATCGCCATCGACAAGCGCCATCGTCCTTTTTCCCCTCTTCCCCTATGTCCCCTGTAGCTCGTCCGGTCCCGATGGACCTCTCGCTCCTGCCGGTTGCGCCGACGGGCCGTTGGGGCCCTGGCGGCTCGTCAGCTGGAATCGGCGCCCACGGTAGCGCCAGATGGCGACGTGTCGTACCTCGGTCGTAGGGTTTCTGGCACACCTTGCCAGTGTTTCCCCCCATGGCCCTCGGGAGGCCCCCCTTGTTCGCTCGCCTCGGATCTTGGTGTTATCGCCGCCGCCTCGTAGTAGTCCTGGCCTGGCTCCTTGCCCTCGTGGTGGTGGGGATGTTCGCAGGTGCCGTGGGCACCAGCTACCGCTCGGAGTTCACCCTTCCCGACGTCGAGAGCCGCCGCGGGTTCGAGATCCTCGAGCAGGGCTTCGGTGGCCAGGGCACCGGCGAGAGCGGCTCCATCGTCTTTCGCGCCGAATCCGGGGTCACCAACCCCGAGGTTGCCGGGCCCATGGAGGAGTTCTTCGCCGACGTCAGCGCCATAGAGGGCGTCACCGTGCGCAGCCCCTTCGACGAGGGCAACGAGATGCAGATCTCGACCACGGGGGAGAGCGCCGGGCTCATCGCCTACGCGCCCGTGGAGCTTCCGCCGGGGCTCTCGGTGGAGGAGGCGATGTCGCTGGGCGATGAGATCAAAGAGGTCATGCCCCAGGTGGACGGCGTCCAGATAGAGCTGGGAGGCGCCATCTTCGGCGAGTTCGAGGCCCCCTCCTCGGAGATCCTGGGCCTGGCCTTCGCCATCGTCATCTTGATCCTGGCGTTCGGCTCGGTGCTGGCCATGGGCCTACCCATAGGCGTGGCCCTGTTCGGCATCGGCATCGGCAGCATGATCGTGGGCCTGCTCTCGCAGATCATGGTGATGCCCGACTTCGCCACGACGCTCGGCATCATGATCGGCCTCGGTGTGGGCATCGACTACGCGCTGCTCATCGTCACCCGCTTCCGGGAGAACATGCACCACGGTCACACCGTGGGCGAGTCGGTGGCCATAGCCATCGACACCGCCGGCCGTGCGGTGCTGTTCGCCGGCACCACGGTGGTCATCTCCCTGCTCGGCATGCTCATCATGGCCATGAGCTTCGTGAACGGCATCGCCGTGGGGGCGGCGTCGGTGGTGGCCGTCACGGTGGCGGCGTCGCTCACCTTGCTGCCGGCGCTGCTGGGCTTCGCCGCCGAGCGGGTGGAGGTGACGCGCTGGCGCGGCCTCATCGCTGCCGGCCTGGTGGCCATAGCGCTGCTGGGCGCGGGCCTCGCCATACCGGCCTTGGTCTACGTGTGCCTGCCGCTGGCGGTGATCGTGATCCTCGCCAGCTTCGCCGTGCGGCCGCTGCGCAAGCAGGTGAAGATGCGGGCCCGCCGGCCGCTCCAGCAGACCACCGCCTATCGCTGGAGCCGGTTCGTGCAGCGCAACCCCTGGTCGGGGCTGGTGTTCGGGGTGGTGCTGCTCGGCGTGCTCGCCCTCCCCGTGTTCGGAATGAGGCTGGCCTTCTCCGACGAGGGCAACTACGCCCCCGAGACCACCACGCGCAAGGCCTACGACATGCTGGCCGAGGGCTTCGGCCCTGGCTTCAACGGCCCGCTGATGCTCGTGGCGGAGGTGCCCGAGGGCGCCGACCCGGCGGCCGTCGAGGCCGTCACCGAGGCGCTGGGCGATGCGCAGGGCGTGGCGCTCGTGTCGCCCGCCATCCCCAACGACCCCGAGAACCCGACCGCGGTGATGTGGCGGGTGATCCCCGACACCGCCCCGCAGGACGAGGCCACCACCAACCTGGTGAAGGACCTGCGCTCCGAGGTGCTCCCGGCCGCCCAGGGCGGCTCGGGGCTCGACGTGGCGGTCACGGGCAACGTGGGGATCCTGGTGGACTTCTCCGACTACCTGGCGCAGCGACTCCCGTGGTTCCTGGCGGCGGTCCTGGGCCTCTCGTTCCTGCTGCTGATGGTGGTGTTCCGCTCGCTGCTGGTGCCGCTCAAGGCGGTGATCATGAACCTGCTGTCGATCGGTGCCGCCTACGGCGTGCTCGTGGCGATCTTCCAGTGGGGCTGGCTCAGCGACATCACCGGTGTGCAACCTGCGCCCATCGAGCCGTTCATGCCCATGATGCTCTTCGCCATCGTGTTCGGGCTCTCGATGGACTACGAGGTGTTCCTCTTGTCGCGCATAAAGGAGGAGTGGCACCGCACCGGCGACAGCCGCACCTCGGTGGCCGACGGACTGGCGTCCACCGCCCGCGTCATCACGGCCGCGGCGGCCATCATGGTGTTCATCTTCGGCAGCTTCCTGCTGGAGGGCGACCGGGGCATCAAGCTGGCCGGGCTGGGGCTCAGCGTGGCCATCCTCCTCGACGCCACCGTGGTGAGGATGCTCCTCGTGCCGGCCACCATGGAGCTGCTGGGCGACTGGAACTGGTGGCTGCCTCGCTGGCTCGACCGCCTCATCCCCACCATCAACGTGGAGGGTGAGCCCGACCACCTCGACGAAGAGGTCGAGAAGGAGCTCGAAGCCGTCACGTGAGCTACGAATGACGCTCTTGGCACATCAACGCGCCGTTTTTGCAGCGATCGTGTGCCAAGAGCGGGCTAACGGGTCTCACCCCTCGCCTTGGACCTCGGTGGCTGAGTCCTTCTCGGAATCGGGGCTCGGGTCGCGGCGCTCGGCCCAGAGGCTGATGAGGATGGTGACGGTGAGGATCGCCGCGATCGTCGTGAGGCTGATCCAGATGGGGAAGTGGTACCAC
>CAYNQN010000028.1:0-17177 GCA_964399375.1 uncultured Rhabdothermincola sp.
CCCGACCTGTCGGGTTGGACGTCTGCCCACGGCCGTGAGGCCCTCGGGGGCAGGCGGGGACGATGCCGGTGGGGTTCAGGTCGGTCTGCACCACGTAGTAGTGGCGCTTGATGTGGTCGAAGTCGACGGTGTCGCCGAAGCCCGGTGTCTGGAAGAGGTCCCTGGCGTAGGCCCACAGCACCGGCATCTCGGTGAGCTTCTGGCGGTTGCACTTGAAGTGGCCGTTGTACACGGCGTCGAAGCGCACGAGGGTGGTGAACAGCCTCACGTCGGCCTCGGTGATGGTGTCGCCCACCAGGTAGCGCTGCGTGGCCAGCCGGTCGGACAGCCAGTCGAGGCGGTCGAACAGCCGACCGTAGGCCTCCTCGTAGGCCTCCTGGGATCCCGCGAACCCGCAGCGGTACACGCCGTTGTTCACGTCGTGGAACACGAGGCCGGCCACCTCGTCGATCTCGGCCCGCAGGTGCTCGGGGTACAGGTCGGGGGCGCCGGGTCGGTGGTGCTCGCTCCACTCCGTGGAGAGATCGAGCGTGATCTGGGCGAACTCGTTCGTGACGACCTGGCCCGTTTCCACGTCGACGATGGCAGGCACCGTGATGCCCCGCTCGTAGTCGGGGAAGCGGGCGAGGAAGGCCTCCTGTAGGCGCTCGATGCCGAGCACCGGGTCGCGCCCGTCGGGGTCGAGGTCGAAGGTCCAGCTGCGAGCGTCGTGGGTGGGCCCTGCGATGCCCATGGAGAGCACGGGCTCCAGCCCCAGGAGGCGCCGCACGATGATGGACCGATGGGCCCACGGGCACGCCCTGCTCACCACCAGCCGGTAGCGGCCCGGCTCCACCGGGTAGCCCTCGCTCCCGTCGGCCGTGACCCGGGTGGTGATGTAGTTCATGTCGCGGGAGAACTCGCCCTCCTCGCTGACGTAGCTGCCCTTGGTGGGGTGCTCGGCGGGGTCGTCGGGGTCAGCGGGGTCGATGTTGATGGCGCAGTCGCTCATCCGTTGAGCTTGCCGCCGGCCCGGCGGATTCCCACCTTCGCCCGCCGATGTAGCAACTAGGGCTTGGAGGCGGTGCTCTCCAGGTAGCCCACGAGGTGGTCGACCACGTCGTGGGCGTCGTCCTCTGCACCGTGGATGAAGCTCGACTTCCGCCTGCGCATGAAGTTGAGGCCCATCCGGTAGAGGCCGGGAGCGTCGGGCACCACACCGCCGTCGTGGCGGATCTCGCCCTTGCGATCGAGCACGGGCACCTCCAGCCACGAGTAGTCGGCCTGGAACCCGGTGGCCCAGAAGACGGTCTGGTAGCCCTCCGCCTCCAGGTCGATGCTGGTCTTGGGGTCGGCGTCGATCCGGGTGGGCTTGGGCCGTGGACCGTGCTCGGCTCCCATGCCCTGCTCGCCGGCCCACTCATCGATGGTGTCGAGGAGTCTGTTCAGCTTCAGGTCGGCGAGCATGCACACGTTGCGCAGGGATCCGGAGAACAGGGCGGTCGAGCCCGACACGGCGGCCAGCCTCCCCACGATCTCGGCCCCCTGATCGGTGAGCGCGTTGAGGTCGAGGTCGGATCGGTCGGGCGTGCCCACCAGCTGCGGTGACGGGACGTGCCTGGCACGCACCAGGTCGTCCACCTCGTCCCAGCGCTCGTCGAGGCGGCCGATGCGCTCCATCCACCACATGATGTCCCTGCCCCTATAGGTCCGGCACATGCGCACGTGCTCGCCCACGGCGATGGTGACCTGGCGGCCCGAGCGCAGCAGCTCGTCCGCGATCTGCAACCCGGTGGCCGACGAGCCCACCACCAGCACCCGGCCGGGCCGGAGCTGGTCGGGGCGCTTGTAGTCCCTGGCGGTCTGCTGGGCGACGGAGCCAGGTAGCTCGGCAGCCACCTTCGGCAGCCGGGGCTTGTTGAAGGCGCCGCTCGCCGCCACCACAGCGGCCGACTCCCAGGTGCCACGGTCGGTCCGCACCACGTAGCCGGCCCCGTCACGGGGCGATACAGAGGTGACGGTGGTGTGGGTCTGCACCGGAGCTTCGGTGACGGCCGCGTAGCGCTCGATGAAGCCAACCACCTCGGGCATCCCCATGAACCCGTCGGGGTCGTCGCCGTCGTAGGCGAGGTCGGGCAGGCGGGTGAGCCAGTTGGGGGTGAGCAGCCTCAGCGAGTCCCACCGCTCGTTGCGCCAGGTGTTGGCCACCTCGCCCCGCTCGAGCACCACGTGCTCGATGGAGCGGCGCGAGAGGACACGGCTCACCGCAAGGCCGGCGTGGCCGGCCCCGATGACCACTACGGGGACGCGGACGTGGGTGCTCAGAGCGCTCAGCGCCCCGCTAGCCGACGGTGACGGCGACGTTCGTGGGGTTGGTGATGGCGTCGAAAACGGCGGAGCGCTTCTGCGACTGCGCCACGAGCGCCTCGATGTCCTCGGGGCTGGCGTCGGCGTCGATCTGGTAGTTCACCCGGATCTCGTTGAAGCCGTTGCGGACCTCGGGGTCGCCACCGAGGATGCCGAGGATGTTGAGGTCGCCCTCGATGGTGGCCTTCACCGAGTTGAGCTTGATCCCGCGGTTCTGGGCCACGGCGGCCACACCAGCGGTGAGGCAGCTGGCCAGGCCCACCAGCACGAACTCGACCGGGGTGGGGCCCTGGTCCTCGGCGGCGAACACCTCGGGGTGGTCGGCCTCGTAGGAGAAGCTGGACTTGTGGGGGTGGAGGTCGCCGAGCCCGCTGAAGGGCTCGATGGTGGTCTCGGAGTGCGTGCCGCGCTTCCACTCGGTGCTGGCCCGCCAGGTGAACTCGGCGGCCTCGGGCGAGTCGGCCAGGGCGTTGCGCGCGTCGAGCAGTGCCTGGACGTTCACGCCGTTGTCGGGAGCGCTCTCTACGGTGGTCATCTCTTCATGCTCCTGTGCTCGGATGTGACTTCCATACAAACTAGACCAAGTTGGTCAGGATTTGCGAGGGGTAGCCTCTAAGACGCTATGGCATTCGACGAAGGTTTCCGATTCGACACACGTGCCGTCCACGCCGGGCAGCGCCCCGATCCCGAGTCCGGGGCACGGGCGATGCCGATCTACGCCTCCACCTCCTTCGTGTTCGAGGACGCACAGGACGCCGCCGACCTCTTCGCCCTCCAGACCTTCGGCAACATCTACAGCCGCATAGGCAACCCCACCAACGCCGCCTTCGAGGAGCGCATGGCCTCGCTGGAAGGCGGCCTGGGCGGGCTCTCGGCGGCTTCCGGCACCGCCGCTCAGCTCATAGCCCTGCTCACCCTCGCCACGGCGGGCGACCACCTGGTGTCGTCCAACGCCCTCTACGGCGGCACCTACACCCAGCTCGACGTGACCCTCCGGCGCCTGGGCATCGACACCACCTTCGTGGACTTCGCCGACCCGGCGGCGGTGGAGGCCGCCATACGACCCAACACCAAGGCCATCTTCGCCGAGACGATCGGCAACCCCGGCTGCACGATCCTCGACGTGGCCGCCTTCGCCGAGCTGGCCCACGCCAACGACATCCCGCTGGTGGTCGACAACACCTTCGCCACCCCCTACCTGTGCAGGCCGATCGAGTGGGGGGCCGACATCGTGGTGCACTCGGCCACCAAGTTCATCGGCGGCCACGGCACCGTGATGGGCGGCATCATCGTGGAGTCGGGCGAGTTCCCCTTCGACAACGGGCGCTTCCCGGTGCTCAGCGAGCCCTCCCCCGCCTACCACGACCTCAACTTCTGGGAGAACTTCCGCGAGTACGGCTACCTCATGCGGGCCCGTGTGGAGGTGATGCGAGACGTCGGCGCAGCCCTCTCGCCCTTCCACTCCTTCCTCCTGCTGCAGGGGCTGGAGACGCTGTCGCTTCGCATGCAGCGCCACGTGGAGAACGCCGCCGCCGTGGCCCGGTTCCTGAACGACCACCCCGCTGTGGCCTGGGTGCGGTACCCGATCTTCGACGACAACCCCTGGACCCCGCTCGCCCGCAGGTACCTGCCCGAGGGGCCCGGGGCCGTGTTCACCTTCGGGGTGGCCGGGGGCTACGACGCCGGGGTGAAGTTCATCGACGGGGTGAACCTGGCCTCGCACCTGGCGAACGTGGGCGACGCCAAGACGCTGGTGATCCACCCCGCCTCCACCACGCACCAGCAGGTGCCCCACCCCGAGCGCGAAGCCATGGGCATCGGCAACGACATGATCCGCATATCCGTGGGGATCGAGTCGATCGAGGACATCCTCGAAGACCTCGACCGGGCTCTGGGCGGTGCGTCGTGAGCGAGGCCGCCGCAACGCCCGCAGGCCCGGTGCCCGATGCGACCGCCCTCGAGCGGCTTCAGATCCTCGAGAGCTCGCGATCGGTGGCCCTGGTGGGCGTGTCGAACAACCCCATCCGGTCGTCGAACTTCGTGGCCACCTACCTGGTGCGCACTCCCTACCGGGTGTACATGGTGAACCCCGCCTACGACGAGGTGCTGGGCCAGCCCTGCTACCCCACGCTCGCCGACCTTCCCGAGGTGCCCGACATCGTCGACATCTTCCGCAAGCCCGAGGCCATCCCAGCCGTGGTCGACGAGGCGGTGGAGGTGGGGGCGAAGGTGGCCTGGCTGCAGCTCGGCCTGCGGCACGACGAGGCTGCCCGCACGGCACACGAAGCCGGGCTGCAGGTGGTGCAGGACCGCTGCCTCAAGATCGAGCACGCACGCTTCTCGGGCCGGCTCCACCTGGCGGGGTTCAACACGGGCGTGGTCGCCTCCAAGCGCCGCCGCCCCATCTGAGCTACCTGAGCGCGCTGCCCTCTTGCACCTCGGCCCCCTCGCAGGGTCGACAGTGGCTCGGTCAGGAGCGCAGCCTCGTGTCGGTGGCCAAGCCGGCAACCACACGGCCCACCAGCCAGCAGATGACCCCGAGGAAGACGACGAACACCAGCCCCACCGGCCACAGGTTCGCCCCGTCGCCGGGATCGTGGCCGATGATCGCCCCGCCCACGATCACGGCGACGAGCTGGGGACCCACGAGCAGGGGGGCCGCCCACAGCGTCACCCGGGGAGCCAGGTAGGACGCCACACCGCTCGCCACCGGGAGCAGGAGCCAGCCCCACCACCAGAGCGTTCCGTCGAAGAACTCGCCCTGGGGGTTCGACTTGAGCGCTTCGCAGGCCCAGAGGAACCCGACGCCCACCACCAGCAGGCCGGCCAGGACCAGCGCTCCCCTCGTCCGCTCCGATAGCCCGCCCGGACCGCCGCCTGGTCGTCGGGCGGCGGCCTCGCTGGAGGGGCTCTCGGATCCGGTCGTCATGCCCTCCGGTCTAGGTGCTGGCCCTGATCGGCTCAAGACCTGGAGGCCGGAGCGCCCGCCTCCACGGGCCGGTAGCGTGACGGGCCTGGGCCGGGAGCGCCGGCCGAGGCCGACGAGGGTGTCCCGTACCGGCAGGCGACGACGGGCTCAGGAGCTTCGTCATGGCATGGTTCATCCTCGTCGTCGCCGGCTTGCTGGAGGTGGCCTGGGCAGCGGTGCTCCCCCACACCAGCGGCTTCTCCCGCCCCATTCCCACGGTGGGCTTCCTCGCCTTGCTGGCTGCCAGCATGTACGCGCTCGCCAGGGCGGCCGAGTCGATCCCCCTGGGAACCGCTTACGGGGTGTGGGTGGGCATCGGCGCCGTGGGCGCGGCCGTGGTGGGCATCTTGGTGCACGGCGACCCGGCCACTCCGGCACGGATCGGCTTCCTCACGTTGCTGGTGGTGGCCCTCGTGGGCCTGAAGGTCACCAGCGGTCAGTGAGGTCGGTGACTCCCTGCGGGAGCCCAGAGCCTCAGAGCTCTGGGCTCAGAGGCGGCCGTAGCCGCTCGGGGTCTTCCACCAGCCGTCGAGCCGTGTGACACCGACGCCGTTGCCCGACCCGTACGAGTGCACGATCTGGTTGCCACCCATGTAGAGGGCCACGTGCTCGGAGCCACCGCCGCCCCAGAACACGAGGTCGCCTGGCTGCAGGTCGGCACGGGAGACCCGGCGGGTCATGCCGTACTGCGCCCCGCTGTAGTGCGGGAGGGAGATCCCGATCTGGCGGAACGCCCACACCATCAGTCCCGAGCAGTCGAACGAGCTGGGGCCCTCGTCGCCCCAGCCGTAGGGCGAGCCCTGCCGGCTCAGAGCGGCATCGATCGCCCCGGCGAGGCCCGAGCGCAACGGGCCGGGATCGCTCGAAGGCGCCTCGTACGACGAGTTGCTGTTCGTGCTGCTGCTGCTGGAGCGGCTCGCCTGGGTGGTCTCGGTGGCCCGGCGGGCGGCGGCAGCTGCCTCCTGCTCCTGGGCACGGCGTGCGGCTTCCTGGGCGACCAGCGTGGCCAGCTCGCCCTGCACCCGGGAGTTGAGCGCCTTCTGGGCGGAGGCCGCCTGCTCCGCCTCGCTGCGGGCCGACTCCAGCTGGCTGGAGACCCGGGAGGCCTCCTCCTGCACCTGGCTGAGGTGATCGGTGTCGTCCTTGGCCTGCTGCTCGGCGGCCCGGAGGTTGTCGAGGTAGTCGCTGCGGTTGCCGGCGGTCACCTCGATGTACATCTTGGTCTGGGGGGCGGTGTCGCCGTCGGCGCTGAACAGCGCCGTGGTCCCCGGGGCTTCGGCGCCTCCGATGTAGGCACGAACCGAGAAGCCACGCAGCTCTTCACGCCGGCGCTCCAGCTCGGTCCTCGTGGCCTCCGCACGGGCCTTGGCCTCGGCAACCTGGCTCTCGACCTTGGAGAGCTCGTAGCGGCTCTGCTCGGCCTGGGCCGAGAGGCTCATGAGCCTGGAGTTGATCGACTCGAGCTCGGACGCCACCTGGGCCGCCTCGGCCCGCTTGTCGTCGATGCTCTGGGCACCGGCCGGCGCCACGAAGGCGACCGTTGCGGCGAGCAGCCCACCGACGAGGATCCCGGCCAGGAGGTTGCGCCAGTGGCGCGTGGAGATTGCGCGATCTCGTTGCATTGTTGCGGAATCTTTACAGATCGGTGTCGCTCGCGCAATCACCCCCGTCTGAAACCGCCCTCAAATGGCCCCTGAGGCCTGCAAACCGGGGCTTTTGGGTTGGCGATCCATCGGGCGCCGCGAGGCCGCATCGGCCCACGAGGCCGGTTCAGGCCACGTAGTAGCCCCGGGCATAGCTGGAGGCGACGAACACCAGCAGGGCCGCGCTCACCGGTAGCCACACCAGCCTGGCCGCCCGGTGCCGCGAGAGCAGGTCGCCCGCCACCGCGAAGCAGGGGAACAGAGCCAGCGCGTAGCGCCCGGCCCCCTGGAGGTCGTCGCTGCCCACGAGGGGCACGGCCAGCACCCCGAGGGTGTAGATGCCGTAGCCCCAGCCGAGCTTGCGGAACACGAGCACGATCATCACCAGGGCCACCACGACCACGGCCGCGTGCCCCAGCAGCGCGGCCACGTAGGCCAGCCGGGCCGCTGGGTCGGGGTCGTTGAGGTTGGTGTCACGCACCACGTCGGCGACCCACCCGGGGATCTGGACCACCCGCTCGAAGAAACCCACCTTGAACCAGGTGACCGGCCCCTGGGGTGCCGTCCAAGCTTGTTGTATCTTCACCCACACCAGTGGATCGCCGAAGCGTGCCCACAGGTAGGCGCACCAGGCGATCAGCCCGCCCGCCGAGAGCAGCACGCCCGCGTCGGCCAACCGCAGGGGCCGCCCCGTGCGCCGGTGCCGGTAGGCGGTGACCGCCACGAGGCCAACGAGCACGGCCACCCCCTCGGCGTGCGTGGCCGTGCACACCGCTCCCGCCAACCCCGCCAGCACGGGGTGGCCCCGCTCGAGGAGGACGAATGCCCCCACCGCTGCCACCAGGAAGAGGGCCTGGGGGTAGACCGCGCCGAAGAGGTAGAAGGAGTAGGGGAAGAGGAGCAGGGCGAGCACCGCCAGGTTCGCCGCCCTGGTGCCGAACCTCTCACGGGACCAGCCGTGGAACAGGATCGTGGCTCCCAGGCCGCAAACGAAGGTGACCACCATCCCGGGGAGCACCGGGCTGCGCACCACCAGGTGCACGAGCTCCATGGCCAGGGGATACGCGGGGAAGAACGCCGCCGAGGCCTGCACGGTGGGCCCGGAGTACGAGTAGCCATCGGTGAGGATCGACTGGTACCACCAGCCGTCGAAGTGGAACCACCCCGCCAAGAACCCCGATCCCGGGAAGGCTGGGAAAGGCGGGGTCAGCTCGACGCTGCCGAAGGTGGCGTGCGACCACCACACCAAGACCGAGAGCGCCAGTGCGACCGCTATGAACGCCCCCGCGGGGAACACCCAGGTGGGCCCGGCCCTCGGCGATGTGGGTGCGTGCGGCACGGTGGCTCATTCTGCTCCACGGGTGACCGGAGCCATGACAGGTGGAAGACTTCTCCTGCCTGGGCACCTGGCAGCGACCCAGAGCTCGGGCCCAGCGCACGAGCGCCCCCAACGATCCGAGGAGGAGCCATGGCCATGGACTACGAGACGACAAGGGGAGCCCCCTGCTGGATCGAGCTGTACACCTCGGACCCCGAGCGTGCCCTTCCCTTCTACGAGGAGCTGCTGGGCTGGAGCTGGGAGAGCGGCGGGGACGAGTACGGCGGCTACATCACCATCGCGAAGGACGGCAAGGGCGTCGCCGGCTGCATGCGCAACGACGGCAGCACCGGTGCCCCTAACGGCTGGATCCTCTACCTGGCCACCACCGATGCCGCCCAGACCGCCAAGGACGTCGTCGCCAACGGCGGCCACGAGCTGGTGGCACCGATGGAGGTCATGGACCTGGGGACCATGGCCTTCTTCGACGGCCCTGACGGCTCGCACGTGGGCGCGTGGCAGGCAGGCGTCCACAAGGGCTTCGAGGTGAAGGGCGAGATCGGCACCCCGTACTACTTCGAGCTGCACACCCGCGCCTACGCCGCCTCGGTCGACTTCTACCGCAAGGCCTTCGGCTGGGACGCCCGCGAGACGTCCGACACCGACGACTTCCGCTACACGACGCTGGGCAGCGACCCGCCCATCGCCGGGATCATGGACGCCACGGCGTTCCTACCCGAGGGTGCGCCGTCGGCGTGGCAGATCTACTTCAGGGTGCCCGACACCGACGCCGCCTTGGAGAAGGTGCCCGGTCTCGGGGGCTCGGTCGTCTACCCCGCCGACGACAGCCCCTACGGGCGCCTGGCGCAGATCGCCGATCCCACCGGCGCCGAGATCAAGATCATCCAGACCAAGGGATGACCTCCCAGAGCGAGGCCGCCTTCGGCGAGCTGCTGGCCACCCTCGGCGAGGTGGGCGAGCGGTTCGCCGGCGAGGAGTGGGGCCTGACCGACCCCGCAGACGTGGCCGAGGGCTTGAGGGTTGTGCTCCACCACCTCGGCACCGCCGTCGAGACCCACATGGAGCAGGACCCGGCGCACCCCACGTTCCGAGCGATCGTGACCCCGTGGCGCAAGGCCCTCGGCGACAACGCCGACGCCATGTACCACGACGCACCCGTGCACCCCGCCGGCACCTACCGGGTGAGGGGCAGGACGGCGGGCGCCGCGTACGTGTCGCTCACCGTGGAGGCCGGCGCGGCCGACGGATCCTTCCCCACGGGCACGGTGGGCGTCCTCAACGACACCGGTTTCGACGTGGACGCCGACGGGCGCTTCGAGCTGACCCTGGGCGGGACACCCACCGAGCGCGGCTGGATGGCGCTCGCTCCCGATGCCTCCCGCCTGTCCCTGCGCCACTACTGGGAGCAGGCCACCGCGCCGGCTGCGCCACCAGCCCCCGACCTGGCCCTGGAGATCGAGCTGATCGACGGCCGCGACCAGGTGCCGGAGCTGCCGGCCGCTCCCACCGACGCCATCGTGGCGGCAGCCATCCGGCGAGTGGCCACGTACGTGAGGGCACGCACGATCGGGATCATGCCCAGGCCGGGCGAGGGAGAGCCGCCGGGCTTCGTGTCTCGCATCCCTCACCAGTTCCCCGCTCCGTTGGCTCCCGGGGCGCACGCCCTCGCAGCGGCCGACGCCTCCTACTGCATGGCCCCCTACCTCCTCGGCCCGGACGAGGCCCTGGTGATGACCATGCGATGGCCCGAGTGTCGTTGCGCCAACGTGTCGCTCTGGAACCGCCAGCTGCAGACCTTCGACTACCTCCGCGGCCCGGTGAGCATCAACCGGGCCCAGGCCATCCCCGACGCCGACGGCACCGTCCGGATCGTGATCGCGCACCGCGACCCCGGCGTGCCCAACTGGCTGACCACGGAGGGCAGGCCATTCGGCCTGGTCTTCTGGCGCTTCATGCTGCCGGCGGGACCCATCGAGACGCCCCGGGCAGAGGTGGTCTCCCTCGAGTCGCTGCAGTCCTGATCGCTGCCGACCGCCGCCGACACCGCACGCCTCACTCCCTCAGCGCAGGTCTCAGGCTTCGACTGCCACGTCGAAGCGGGCCATGTACTCGGCCAGCTCGGCGTGGAGGGCATCGGTGTCGAAGCCCCACTCCTCGGGGGTGTAGCGATGCTCGCCGTGCTTGCCTCTCGGCTTGGCGGCCAGGTACTCCACGACGGCGTCCCTGTGCTCATCGCTCATCTCACGGCCGATCCCCTCGTAGGCCCCCTCGATGGCGGCCACCGGGTCGGACATCAGGTCCCGGAAGCGCAGGTCGCCGAACGGTGCCTGGAGCGAGCCGTCGTCCCGACGCCTGCTCACGGTGGTCAGGGCATCGGCGAAGACCGCCCCCACCAGGGCCGAGACCGTCGAGAGGTCGATGCGGTCGCTTCGGAGCCACCTGATCATCGCCACCGTGCTCACCGTGGACGGCATGGTCTTGGCCGGGTCGCGGTGGGTCTGGATGATGCAGGCGTCGGGATGGGCGGCGAGGAGGTCGTCCATCATCATGAGGAATCCGGGGGTCTTGAGCAGCCAGCGCCTGGCCGGCTCGCCGTGCTGGACGGCCTGCAGCACCGAGCGGTGGAAGGCCAGGTCGGCGCTCACGTCGGGCGCCCAACCCCCCAGGTCGTCGAGGATCATCGCCCAGTGGTTGCCGGCGAACGACGGCATCGAGATGGTGATGGACTCCACCGGGAGGTCCGACCGCAGCTCGTGCATGCCGGCGAACTCGGGCTGCACGTCGGCCCAGAGCTCCTGCTCGGCCTCGGTCATGGACGTGACCAGCTGCGGGCTCGTGCCCGGAGGGGGCACCGGGTGCATCACGTCGGTGGCTACCGGGGTGCGCACACCGGGGTCCAGGCCCAGCAGCTCGAAGAGGATGGTGGTGCCCGAGCGGGCGGGCCCGGTGACGACGATGGGTGCGTCGATCGCCTCCTCGGCCACCGAGGGATCGCGCCGGCGCTGATCGCCCAGTGCCAGGCGCGTCCGCAGCCCTCGAAGGATCTCCTCGCGGGTCATCAGGCGGCCGACGACGTGGAGGTCGCCCTCGTCGATGGCCTCCACCAGGGCGCGGAGGCGCCCCTCCCAGTCGCCGTCGCCCAGCTCCGCCGGCTGGTCCACCCCCGTGGACGCCCTCGCGTGGTCGATGAGCTCCCCCGCCTCCAGGGGCACGGCGCGGTGGGCGCCGCCGCAGGCAAGGCCCATGGCGTTGAGCCGCCGCACCCAGTCGGGGCGCACGTAGCGCTCGGCCATCGATCTCAGCTCCCCCATGGCGAAAGTCAACCAGACAGGACTGGCCGGCGCGCCGTGAGACGGCCCGCTCGGCTCGGGCACCCGAAGTACTTCACGGCTCGCAGAACTCCCCGCACAACGGGAAGGGCTCGGGGCTACGTTTCGGGGATGCCCAGTGCGAGGAGAGCATCGGCGGACGACGTCGCCGGCATCGCTGCAACGTTCGGGAGCGCCTTCCGGGAAGACCCGGTGTTCCAGTGGATGACCGGCGTCGACGACACCGCCACCAGGATGGCCCGCTTCTGGCGCAAGGACGTGGGGCTGGTGCTTCAGCACGGCGACAACCTCGTCTACGTGACCGACGACTTCGCCAGCGCCGCCGTGTGGCGTGACATCCGGAAGTGGAAGACCTCCGCGTGGGAGTCGCTCGCGCTGGCACCGGCGTCGGTGGGGGCCTTCCGCTTCCGCCTACCCCGCTGCATCGGCTTGTTGAGGGCCATGGAGAAGGCGCACCCGACCGAGCCCCACTACTACCTGGAGAGCCTCGGCACCCGGGCCGACCACCAGGGCAAGGGGGCGGGGTCGGCCGTGCTCAGGCCCATGCTGGAGCGCTGCGACGCCGAGGGGCTGCCCGCCTACCTGGAGAGCTCGAACCCCCGCAACGTGCCGTTCTACGCACGCCACGGGTTCACCGAGCGAGGGCTCTTGCGAACCCCCGAGGGGGCTCCGCCGATGATGACCATGTGGCGCGAGCCCAGATCCTGAACCGCAGGCTCAGGGCTCTTCCACGTCAAGGGGTGGTAGCAGCGGCTGCTCGGGCAAGGGGTCGGAGCGCCCGATCAGCTCCCCTCGCCTGAGCACCGTGACCGGCCCGTCCTCGCTGATCGCTATCACGATGGCGTCGGGGTCGTCGTAGCTGTAGCGCCTGGCGGCCGTGTGTCTGGTGCCGCGGAGAGGGTCCACACCGGTCTCGGCCTCCGCGCTGGGGACCAGGCGGACCCCCAGCGCTTCCAGGGCTCCCGAGCTGTCGAACACGGCGGCCCCGTCGAGCTGCGAGAGCACGTGCCGCAGGGGTGCGAGGTCGAACGGCCGGTTGATGCGCAGCGGTGGCGGGGAGTCCATCCGGGCCTCCCACCGGGAGGGGCCGGGCGAGGGGCTGCGGAGCACGAGCAGGGCGCCGATGCCCCTCGCGCCCAGGTCGTGCACCGCGAACGTCAGGAGCCGGGTGAAGGTGGCGCGCTGCTCGCCGTCGACGCACGAGCCCGTGGCCTCTATCCAAGGTCCCACCGGGGGCTCCTGGTGCCAGGTCATCCCGTCCCAGCGGGCCACGCCGGGGGCTCCCACCATGCGCACCAGCCCCGCGGGGTGGCGCTGCACGATCACGCCCTTGGTGGCCCCCGCCAGCACCACCAGGTCGCGCTCGGAGCCCGCCGCCCTGTCGAACACGGCCAGGGTCTCGATGCGCTCCTCGCCCCTCACGACCCAGCTGGCCAGGCCGTCGGCGAAGCGACGGGCGTCGTCGTCACGCCACCTCGTGTTGGCCCTTGCCGTCACCTCCAGGCCGGTGGGGCCGCCCCAGTCGCCCGGGTCCACCGCCGGCAGGACGATGGAGCCGTAGGTGGGGATGCGATGCTCGTGCACCGGGGGGCGCAGGGCGTAGTCGAGCTCGTCGAGCAGGGCCCCTGAGCCGGGCGCCCATCGCCGCAGCGAGAGCCCCGCCTCCTCCAGCTCTTCGGCAAGGCGGCGCAGCCGGGCCGGCGACACCACCCTCTCGCTGTGCACGGCCTCACGCTAACGGGCTCACGAGCTCGCCAGGAGGGTCCCCGAGGGACCCTCCTGGCGGCTCCGTACGTCAGGACCGCCGGGTGCGGGTGCGGCGACGGCGCCGTGAGGTGAGCGTCACCAGCGCCGAGCCGGCCAGCACCAGCAGCAGCGCCAGCCAGATCGTGGGCGCGACCTCCTGGCCTGTGCGGGGCAGGGTGCCGGTGCCGCTGCTCGATCCTCCACCGGTGCCGTCCGAGCCACCACCGTCGTCGGGCTTCGAGGGCTCCTCCACCACCGTGGGCGACGTGGTGGTCTCGTTGTCACCCTCGTGCGGATCGATGCCGGTGCCCACGACGCTGGCGTTGTTCGCCACGGAGTCGCCCGCGGGCGCCGTCACGAGGGTGATGAGCTCCAGCACGCTCGACGCACCCACCTCGATGGATCCCGCAAGGGTGCAGGTGACCGTCTGCCCGACGGCCGAGCAGCTCCAGCCCTCACCCGAGAAGCCCTGGTACACGAGGCCCTCTGGCAGGTTGTCGGTGACCACCACGTCTGTGGCGACCGAGGGACCGTGGTTCGACACCGTCAGGCGCCAAGTGGCGGGGCTACCCGAGACCACCCGGCCCACCACCACCTTGGTGAGGCTCAGGTCGACGGTCGGGGTCACGTCCACCGAGTCCCTGTCGGTGTTGTTGGCCGGGTTCGGGTCGATGGCCGGGCCCTCCACCTGGGCGGTGTTGGTGGACGTCCCCTCGCTCCCCGGCTGGGGTACGACGACCACCTCTATGGGGGCGGCGTCGCTCACGGCCATCCCGTCGGCCAGCGCGCACTCCAGGTCCTGGCCGTCGAGAGCGCACTCCCAGCCCGCTCCGGACACCGAGGTCACCTCGAAGTGGTCGGGCAGCGTGTCTGTCACCACCACCGATCCGGGCGTGGGGGTCGGGCCGAGGTTCGACACCGCCAGCACCCAGGTGAACGGCACGCCCACACGGCCCTCACCCACGTGGGTCTTCACGATGGCGAGGTCGGAGAGCGGGCCCACCACCGTGGGGTCGCTGTCGGTGTTGTTCTCGGGGAAGTCCTCGTTGTACCCGGGCGGCGGGGTCACGGTGGCCGTGTTGGTCACGCCGGGGTAGGCCTCTGGGCCTACGTCCACCGTCACGGTGAGCAGCGGGAACGACTCACCGGGGCCGGCCGTGCCGTCCAGCGTGCAGTTCACCGACTGGCCGAGGATCTCGCAGACCCAATCCGTCCCCGTGGCCACGAGTGGCGTGAGGCCGGCAGGCAGGGTGTCGGTCACCGTGATCGTGCCCGTGCTCACCGACGGCCCGTTGTTGGCGATGTCGATGAGGTAGGTGCCGTGCGAGCCCACGAGGAAGTCGACCGTGTGGCTCTTGTCGAGCACCAGGTCGATCGTCGGGGTCGACGGGTCCTCGGTGCCCGACGTGTTGTTCGACTCGTCGGGGTCGAAGGTGGGGCTCTCGACCGTCGCCGAGTTCATGACCTCGGGATCGATCTCGACACCGACCGCCACCGTGATGGTCAGCTCCGAGGTCCGGCTCATGACGAAGTCCTCGGCGAGCAAGCACGTCACGTCCTGGCCGACAACTTCGCAAGCCCAGGCGTCGGTGGAGGTCGACGACACGTAGGTCAGACCCGTGACAAGGGTGTCGGTGACGGTGATCGGCCCGGAAGCGGTGGACGGCCCGTCGTTGTGAACCGTGAACGTGTAGGTGCCCTCGTGGCCGACCACGAACGACTCGCCCGAGGTCTTCACGATCGACATGTCGGCCGAGGCGGTGATGTCGGTCGGGTCGTTGGCGGTGTTGTTCGCGAGGTTCGGGTCCTCCGTCTCGCCCGGTGCGACCGTGGCGGTGTTGACCACCCCGCCCTCGGCCGCGACGCCCACCTCCACGGTGATGCTGATGGCAGGCAGTGACGAACCGGCGGCCACCGAACCGACGTGATCACAGGTCACGGTCTGGCCCGCTATCCCGCAGTCCCACCCGGTGGCGTCGAACGAGACGGGGGTGAGGCCGGTCGGGAGCGTGTCGGTGACCGTGATGGGATCGGCCGGCGTGCCGACGCTGGGCGACGGCCCGTTGTTGGCCACGCCGATCGTGTACGTGCCGGTGAAGCCCACGTAGAACGAGTCGGCGGCGTGGGTCTTCGTGATGGCCAGGTCGGCCACGTGGGTCACCTCGACCGAGGCGCTGCCGGTGTTGTTGGTCAGGTCCTGGTCGTGGGTCACACCCGGGGCGACCGTGGCGTAGTTGACCAGGGGCACGCCCTCCTGGGCCTGGCCGTCGACCAGCGCCGTCACCGTGATCTGCGGCAGGGCGGCGCCGGACGCAACCGAGCCCTGCCAGTCGCAGGTGATGGTGGGTGCGGTGACCGTGCACGCCCACTGGGCGCCCGTCGCCGTGATCGGCGCCACGAGGCCGCTGGGCAGCGTGTCGACCACCCGGATCGGCTGGGTCGGCGTGCCGACGCTGGGCGAGGGCCCGTTGTTGGTCACGTCGATCCGGAACGTGGCGGTCTGGCCTGCGTCCAGCTGCGGCTGGTCGGCCGTCTTCGTGAGCGCCAGGTCGGCTGCGTGGGTGACGAACACGTCAGCGGTATCTGTGTTGTTGCCCGGGTTCGGGTCGAACGTCGGGCTCGACACCGTTGCCGTGTTCCTCAGGCCCGGTGCGCCCTCGGCCGCGTTGCCCGCGACCGTGGCCGTCACCGTGATCTGAGGCGCCGAGGCGCCGTCGGCGAGAGGACCGGCCGTCATGCACGTGATCGTCGGCGAGGTCGCCACGTCGCACACCCAGCCCGTGCCGGATGCCGTCGCAGACGACGCCACCAGACCCGTGGGCAGAGTGTCGACCACCGTGATCGGGCCTGGGTTCTCACTCGGGCCGTTGTTGGTCACGTTCAGGCGGAACGTGGCTGTCTGGCCGGAGTAGCGATCAGCGTCGTCGACCGTCTTGACGATGGCCAGGTCGGACGAGGGGCTCACCGTGACGTCGGCGAAGTCCTCGTTGTTCAGCGGGTTCGGATCGTATGTCTCGCCTGGCTCCACATCGGCCCAGTTGATGAAGGTCTGTCCGGAGGTCCCCGGGGCAACGGTGACCGTGATCGTGATCAGCGGCGCGGACTGCCCTGCGGGGATGGGCGAGCGGTAGAAGCAGTTCACGTCCTGGCCGCTCCAACCGCACAACCAGTCCGGTCCCCCGTCGACGAAGGTGGGGGTGAGACCGACCGGGAGGGAGTCGTGCATCGCGATCGGGTCGACCATGGTTCCGACGCTCTCACTCAGCCCGAGGTTGGTGACCTCGATGGTGAAGGTGCCCGACTGGCCGGCCGTGAACGTGCCCACGGCGGTCTTGGTGATCGTGAGGTCGGCCGCCGGTGTGATGTCGGTCGGGTCCTCGAACTCGTTGTTGTCGAGGTCGGGATCGTGGGTCTCACCGGGGATGACCACCGCGGTGTTCACCACGCCCCCCTCGGCGGCGACACCAACGTCGACCGTGACGGATATGGCCGTGAGCGTGGCTCCCACGGGGATCGATCCCTCGTACGTGCACGTCACGGCCTGGCCGATGAAGCCGCAAGCCCAGTCGCCGCCACCATCCACAGCCGTCGGCGTGAGACCGGTAGGCAGGGTGTCGGTGACGGTGATCGGGTCGCTCGTCGTGCCGACGGAGACCGAGGGACCGTTGTTGGTGACACCGATCAGGTAGGTGCCCGTCTCGCCGACGATGAACGAAGGCGCAGTGTGGGTCTTGATGATCTCCAGGTCGGCCGAGTGGGAGACCACTACGTAGGCCTCGTCGGTGTTGTTGGTGGTGTCGGGGTCG
>CAYNQN010000029.1:0-17130 GCA_964399375.1 uncultured Rhabdothermincola sp.
CCTCGAAGTAGTCCAGGGTGTCGGCGTCGGGCCCGAGGAAGCCCTCGAAGGGCATCGACGTGGCCATCGTGAGCGGCACCCCTGCGCCCTGGCGCTTCATGGAGTTGCCGGTGACCGCGAGGGAACCCAGCGTCATGCCGTGGAAGGCGTTGGTGAAGCCCACCACGCGGTCGCGCCCGGTGACCTTGCGGGCCAGCTTGAGCGCTGCCTCCACCGCGTTGGTGCCCGTGGGCCCGGGGAACTGCACCTTGTAGTCGAGGCCCCGGGGGCGCAGCACCACGTCCTCGAAGCGCTCCAGGAACGTGCGCTTGGCCGTGGTGGCCATGTCGAGGCCGTGCACCACTCCCCCGCTTACGAGGTAGTCCACCAGGCGGTCACGGAGCACCGGGTGGTTGTGGCCGTAGTTGAGCGCCCCAGCCCCGGCGAAGAAGTCGAGGTGCTCCCGACCGTGCTCGTCGGTGAGAGTGCACCCCTCGGCTCGGTCGAACACCACGGGCCACGACCGGCAGTAGCCGCGCACCTCTGACTCGAGTCGTTCGAAGATCTCCACTGGTGACCACATCCTCTACGTTGGTGTCATCGTCGAGTCGTGAGGGGCCCGATGCGGTACCGGACCTCCTCCTCGTGAGCCGCCCGTCCCCCGCCCGCAGGCGGGAAGAGGTCAGCGGGATACGCCACCGCCAGCTCGGCCGCAACGCCATGACGGGCTGCGAACGAGGTGAACAAGGCGATAGAGGCTTGGTTCGACGGAGTGACCGTCGCCTCCAGCACATCGGCACCGCTACGGGCCACGAGCTCGTCGAGGAGGAGGCTTCCCAGCCCACGACCCCTCATCGCCCGCGCCACTGCGATCTGCCACACGAACACGACCTCCGGCTTGGCCGGCGGCCTGAACCCGATGACGAAGCCTCCGAGCTGCCCGTCGGCGTCCGTGGCGACCACGCTGGACGAGGCGAAGTGATCCGCCCACATCACGTACGCGTACGGCGAGTTGAGGTCGAGACCTGCATCGCCGGCCATGGCCCAGAGGCCGGCCCCGTCGGTCGGACAGGGCTCCCGGAACCGGATCTCAGAGCGGTTCGGTGGCGTTCTCGTGTGCTGACTGGAACCAAGCACGACTTGATCGACGCTATACCCCTCCCCTCGCACCGAAGGGCGACCACCGCGAATCGCACCTCTCACCAGGGGTGTTCCAGCGGCGCTCCGTGCCGCGATGGGTGTGGGCCCTTCCTTGCCTGGGCACCTGGCCGCACTGCGAGATGCGGCGGCGGTCGCCGATCCCGGCTCCTCGCGAGCACTCCTACTGATCGTCGCAGCCACATGGTTGACCGCCCGCTGCACGGCGGGCTCTGGAGTCCTATCGTGCGATCCATGAGCGCGATCACCGGCCAAGCGACGAGTCCGACCCTCAGCACCACCAAGGCCGCCGTGGATGGGGCCAGATCCGGGAGTGATCCGGGCCCCAGGCAGCGTGACCTCGAGATCCGCTACGCCGTGGGCGTCTGCTCGCTGGGTTCGGTGCTGGTGGCCGCCACCGATGTGGGGGTCTGCGCCATCCAGCTGGGCGACACGCCCGGCGAGCTCGTGAAGACGCTCCAGGCCAGGTTCCCCGGGGGCCATCTGGTGGGGACCGATGCGGGGCTCGAGTCGACGGTCGCCGCAGTGGTGGGCCTCGTGGAGGACCCGGGAGGCGACCTGTCGCTGCCCCTCGACGTGCGCGGCACGAGCTTCCAGCGCAAGGTGTGGAAAGCGCTCCGCGAGATCCCACCGGGCACCACCGCCACCTACGCACAGATCGCCTACCGGATCGGCTCCCCCAGCGCAGTGCGAGCGGTGGCCGGAGCGTGCGCCGCCAACCCCCTGGCGGTCCTCATCCCCTGCCACCGGGTCGTGCGCACCGACGGGAGCCTCTCCGGTTACGCATGCGGCCCCGAGCGCAAGCGAGCCCTGCTGGAGCGAGAGGGAGCCCTCGAACCAGCCGATCGGAGCTAGCCGGCGATGGGCGAGTCGGCGACCCCGTTCCACCTCGAGGGCAACTTCGCCCCGGTGGCCGAGGAGGTGGCGGCCTTCGACCTGCCGGTGCAGGGCCGCATCCCCGAAGAGCTGCGCGGTTGCTACGTCAGGAACGGCCCGAACCCCCCTTCCGGGTCGTCGCAGCACTGGTTCCTGGGCGACGGGATGCTCCACGGCGTGGAGCTGGGCGATGGGGCCGCTCGCTGGTACCGCAACCGATGGGTGCGCACCAAGCAGCTCTCCGGCGAGGGTGAGCTGGTCCGGCCCGACGGCACCATCGACTTCTCCGTGGGCGCGGCCAACACGCACATCGTGCCGCACGCCGGCCGGCGCTTCGCACTCGTCGAGACAAGCCTGCCCACCGAGGTGGACGGCGAGCTGGGCACCACGGGCGTGTACGACTTCGCCGGCAAGCTGAACGGATCGGTGACGGCGCACCCCAAGTTCTGCCCCGTCACCGGCGAGATGCACTTCTTCGGCTACTCGTTCTTCCCGCCCTACCTCACGTACCACGTGGCCGACGCCAACGGTGCCCTGGTGCACAGCGAGGTCATCGACGTGCCGGGGCCCACGATGGTCCACGACTTCAACGTGACGGCCACTCGGGTGGTGTTCATGGACCTGCCCGTGGTGTTCGACCTGGAGCTGGCCATGGCCGGCACGATGCCGTTCAAGTGGGACCCGTCGTACGGCGCACGCCTGGGCGTGCTGCCACGCAATGGCACGAACGAGCAGGTCAGGTGGTACGAGATCGAGCCCTGCTACGTGTTCCACCCGGCCAACGCCTTCGACGACGGCGACGCCATCGTGATCGACGTCGCCCGCTACGAGCAGCTGTGGGCCACTTCGCCCGACGACTTCGAGCCGTCGAACATGTGGCGCTGGCGCATCGATCCCGGTGCCGGCAAGGTGAGCTCGCAGCAGCTCGACGACCGCAACGTGGAGTTCCCCCGCGTGGACCCCCGCAGGGTCGGCCTGCCCTTCCGGTACCACTACGACGTTCAGACCGACGTCAGCAGTGGTCTGAACATCAAGGGCCTCGTGAAGTACGACCGCGAGACCGATTCGGTGCAAGCGCACGACTTCGGCGCGGGGCGCATGCCCGGCGAGGCCGTCTTCGTCCCGTCTGCCGAGGGCTCCGCCGAGGACGACGGGTGGCTGATGACCTACGTCTACGACGAGGCTCGAAACGGCAGCGACTTCGTGGTGCTCGACGCCCGCGACCTCACCGAGCCACCCTTGGCGGTCGTGCCGCTCCCCCAGCGCGTGCCCTTCGGGTTCCACGGGAGCTGGTTCCCGACCACCTGACACAGCGGTCACCGCCCCTGCTGATATGTCGGGTGGCTCAGGTTCAGGTGGCCAGGCGCTCGGGGGCGTTGAGGGTCGCCTCCACCAGAGCGGTGATGTCGGGGCCGGCCTTGGCCGGCGATCCCGCGTCGAAGGGCGGCTGCGGGTCGTACTCGATGGCCAGCTGCACAGCGCGGGCGACGTCGGGCCCGAACATCTCGGCGGCCAGCGTGAGGCCCATGTCGATCCCCGACGAGACCCCCGCCGCCGTGATCACCTTGCCCCGCACCACCACTCGCTCGTCCGTGGGGCGAGCCCCCAGCTCGCCGAGCTGGGCGAGCGAACCCCAGTGGCACGTGGCATCCACACCGTCGAGGATGCCGGCCAGCGCCAGGTAGATCGAGCCGGTGCACACGCTCGTGGTCCAGGTGGTCGTGGGGTGCACGTCCCGCAGCCAAGCGACCACCGGGTCGCCGGCGGTGGCACCACGGCTGGCCAGACCGCCGGGAACCACCACCACGTCGGGCGCGGTCACCTCCGCGAACGACGCGGTGGCCTCCATGGAGAGGACCCGGGTGTGGTCACGGACAGGGCCCGGCAACTCGGCCACGAACACCGGCTCGACCCCCGGGATCTCGGCGAGCGTCTGGAACGGACCCACGATGTCAAGGGCTGTGAACCGGTCGTAGAGCACGAAGGCGATCTGCATAGCGCGGTTCTAACCGAAGACGCCGGTTGCCACCACCGAGATGAGGACAGACCCGAACATGCCCATGAGCACCGGAACTGGGCATCCACCTTGGCCTCGAGAGCGTTGAGATCGCCTTGACCGCTCCCTTCTCTCTCCGCCTGCGCGCGCCTCCGGTCTCACGGGCCGGGCACCCATCTCCAGTCCCCCGGCGTGCCCTCGATGCGCCAGTCGCCCAGGCTCTTCTGTCGGTGGTGCCAGTGGCAGAGCCTCGCCAGGTTGTCGAGCTTGGTCGGGCCTCCCTCCGCGAAGGGAACGATGTGGTCGATCTCCAGTCCCTTTCGGGTGTTGCACCCCGGAACGCAGCAGGTGGGATCTCTCGTCTCCAGTGCTGTCCTGATGTGAGCAGGAATGGTTCGTCCTGCGTGAGCGATGGCCTTGATGTCGGCCCCGTCGGTGACGATGACCTTCAAGTACGCGTCGTTCGCCATCTGCCTTGCCACTGCCACCGGTATGGGGCCCACCCCTGGGATCTCGCATGTCTCCCCTGGCTCGGTGTGGCCCCTCACCAGAGCTGCGTGATCCACGTGGACGTTGATCACGGTTCGCGCGGTCGCTGGGCGGGGCCGGCCCGGGGGCCGATGTCCGCCGTCATCTGCGGGCTCTATGGGGTCTTCTTGGTGGGCGGCGGCAGACATGGCCACGAGGGCATCGGCGCTGTAGGCGTCGTAGGGCTCGCGGGTTCCTGCCTTGCGCGCTGATCTGAAGACCTCTTGCCGAAAGGGGTCGAGGTTGGCGAGGAGCTTGGCTCCGGCGTCTGGGGTGAAGCGTCCGTCGAGTCGGAACGAGCCATCTGGGTCGTTCCAGTGGCGGAGGTAGCGTCGGCGATGGATTGCCCTGTAGTGCTCGATCTCGTCGCGCTGGGCTGCTGCCTTGATCTTGCGAGCGGTGTCTTTCAGTGCTGAGAGGTCCTGGGTAGCCGCCTTTGCCAGCAGGGTGCGCTGCGAGCTGGGGTCCGCAGCTGCGGCAGAGGCGACCTCGTTGGCTTGGAGGCTGGAGAGCTTGCCTTCGCGAAGGGCTGAGTCGAGCTCTTCGAGCTCGTGAAGTCGCGATGCTGTCTCCAGGGAAGCAACGGCCTGGCCTACGGGAACACCTGCCGTGCGGGCCATCCAGTGAGCAGCTGAGCGATCACCGTGTGTCTTCCAGGATCCGGTTCTCTGCGCCGCTCTGGCGGCCAGGGTTCTTCCTGCAGATCCGAACCGTTCGATCTTGGAGAAGGTCTCCACGAGAGACGCTGCCTGGGATCCGTGGAGGATCTCTGGGTCCAAGGAGCCGACGAGGGATCCCAGGTGATCGCAAAGGGCCTGGACTTGGGAGACGGGGTCGGTGATGTGGTCCCGCCCCCTGGAGAGCACAGCCGTAGAGAACATATGTTCGATGCTAGCTCACCCATGTGACGGAATACAAGGAGATTGACTGAGACTCCAGACGGCGCCTAAGCTCGCGACCCGACGCATCGAGTAGAGAGAGGGGTATAGGACGCTGACTACGCAATTCGCTACGATAAATGCTATGGCAGTGCAGATCAACGTGCGGTTCGACGACGAGCTGGTCGAGGCCCTAGACGCCCTCGCCAGCGAAGAGGGGCGCTCGCGGCCGGAGGTGGTGCGGGAGGCCGTCGTCCACTGGCTGGCACAAAGCCGGCGAGCGAAGGAAGACGAGGCCTACCGGAGGGCTTACGAAGAGCACCCGGAAACTCCCGAAGAGCTAGAGGAGGCCGAGCAGAACGCGGCGCGCCTCGTGGCTGAAGAGCCTTGGGAGCGTTGGTGGTAGCCCAGGGCGAGATCTGGTGGCTGGAGAGCCCTCACCAAAAGGGTCGGCCGGTGCTAGTGGTCAGCCGGAACACTGCGATCGCGGTGATGAGGCGGGTGCTCGTGGCACCCATCACCACCACGTTGCGCTCGACTCCGAGCCAGCTGCCCTTGGGGAGGGAAGAGGGCCTCCCCGTAGATTCGATGGCCAACTTCGACAGCCTCACGAGCGTCACCAAGGCCTACCTTGTGAGGCGCATGGGCGACCTCGGCCCAAGGAGGCCAGCATTGTGTTCCACCCTGAGAGCGATGGCGGACTGCTGAGGTCAGGCCCCTAGTTGTCCATCGGGCTCACCCGTGCGGTGCCCGCTAGCGTTCGAGCCGTGGGACTTCCCGATCCGGGCGCTGGGCGAACCGCCGTGGTCACCGGTGCCTCATCGGGCATAGGAACCGAGATCGCGAGGGAGCTAGCCCGCCGAGGCCATGGCATCACCCTCGTGGCCAGGCGGCGGGAGCGGCTCGAAGATCTGGCCGGCGAGCTGGCCGCTCTTGGGGTGAGGGCCGAGGTGCTGCCGGTAGACCTCTGCGACAGAGACGTGCGGGCCGGTCTGTTGAACCGCGTCGAAGACCTTGGCCTGATCCCCGACATCCTGGTGAACAACGCCGGGCTCTCGACGGTGGGCTCTGTGGCGCGCTCCAACCCCATCTCCGAGGTGGACATGCTCGAGCTGGACGTGGTGGCGGTCGCCGACCTCTGCAGCCGCTTCCTGCCGGGCATGGTCGAACGTGAGCGGGGCGCGGTCCTCAACGTGGCGTCAACGGCCGCCTTCCAGCCCATGCCCGGCCAAGCCGGCTACGCGGCGGCGAAGTCGTTCGTGCTCTCGTACTCCCGAGCGCTCCGTGGCGAGCTGCAGGGCTCGGCCGTGTCGGTCACCGCTCTCTGCCCAGGACCCGTGAAGACCGAGTTCGCCGATGTCGCCGGGTTCGCGCAGGGCAAGTTCGAGAGCAGCCTGCCCGGCGTGATGTTCGAGAGCCCCAGAGACGTCGCCCGCGCCGGCGTCGACGGCCTCGCCCGAGGCCAAGCCGTAGTCATCCCCGGCCTGGCGAACCGGATCGGCGCCACCCTCGCCTCCCTCTCCCCCAAGTCGCTCCTGGTCTCCATCCTCGCCAACCGCCACCCTGGCCTGCGCCCCTGACGCAGTGACCACACCCACCCGGGAGTGGGTGAAGGTGCACCCGGTCGACACTCGTACGGGAATACGCGCCGGCCAGCTGCTCAGCCGTGTAGGAGCAGGATCTGAGCTCGCTGTCGATGTTTCTGATCGCCGCGGCCGAACGTAGAGGAGCCCCGGGCGCATCGCGCCCGGGGCTCCTCTGTTGTCAGATCAGATGATCTGGCCTCTGCTCTGTGGCTACAGCTCGGTGGGGATCACCGTGGTGTAGCGGTAGAGGAAGGCAGCCATGGCCTGGCGGGTCAGGCTGTCTGAGGGTCGGAAGTCGTCTCCAGGCGGTGTGGTGGTGATGCCCACCTCTCCCATCCAGGTGATCTGCGGGCAGAACACGTTGGATGTGGGGACATCTGGGTATGGAGCCACCGTGCACACCGGTGGGGTGTCGGGTCCGTTGGCCAGGCGGTAGAGGAACGCACTCATCGCCTGGCGGGTCAGGTTGCCCGTTGGGTTGAAGGTGCCATCGGGGTTGCCGGTGGTGATTCCCTCGTCTTTGAGCCACTGGATCTCACCGCAGAAGGCGTTGTCCAAGCTCACGTCGGTGAACGGCATGGAGCTGCATTCGGGATCTGCTCCGTTGGGGCTTCCCTCGAGGCGGTAGAGGAACGCTGCCATTGCCTGGCGTGTGAGGTTGAGGTTGGCCCCGAACGAGCCGTCTCCCATGCCCGTGGTGATGCCCGTTGCTGCCAGCCATTCGATCTCCGCGTAGAACGGGTGATCTGGCTGGACGTCGGAGAAGTTCTCTCCTGGGCCTGGTGTCACCGAGTTCGAGGGCTCGGAGGCCTCTCCGGTTCCCACATCGTTCACTGCCTGGACACCGAATGTGTAGTCCTGGCCCTCTTCCAAGCCGATCACGTCCACGTGGGTCACCTCAGCTGAGGTGTGGGTGGTCTTGCCCCCTGGGGAGGCCGTGACGACATATCCCGTGATGGGAGAGCCGCCATCGTCGGCCGGCGGGGTCCAGCTCACATGGGCCATGAGAGGACCAGCCTCAGCTGAGACGTCTGTGGGGGCACCTGGAGCCGTCGCTCCCCCGTTCACCTGCGTGATCGCCTGGGTGGCGTTCTCCACGGTGCAGCTCAGGTTCACGTACACGTGAGCAGACACCAGAGGTGTCGGTGGCACGTGGATCGTGAGCAGCAGCGGGCTGCGCATCGAGTAGACGATGTCGCTCTCGGCAGATGCCGTGACCGTTCCGCTGGTCTCCAGGGTGATCGGAGCTTCGGGGTCGGTGATGGTGTGGGTGGCCGGGAACTCCCAGACCTCCTCTGAGCCACCCGATGCCTGCATGGCAAGGGTCATGTCCTCCATGAAGATCTCGCTGGCCTGTGCGTTGATGGCCAGTTGAGCGAGGTTCTCGGGAAGGGTGACCGACCAGGCGAAGCTCACATCTCCCGTGGCTCCGCTGGTGAGCGTCTCGGGGACCGTCGCCTCCAGCGTCGTCGGGAGCTCGAGGATCCCGTCTGGAGGAGCCACCAGCCCCTTCATCAGCCCGATGGTCACGTCGTCGGTTCCCTGGCAGACGAAGATCGGATCCCCGAAGTCGGCCGTGATCTCGTAGGCCTGTGGCTCTGTGGCAGATGGTGCCCAAAGCTCTGGGTCTGTCGGCTCGAACACCGCGTTGATCTCGTAGTCGCCTATGGGCAGGTCGGTGATCAGCGCTTGTGCCTGGCCGCCTGTGACACCGATGGGGTCGCTGAGCGGGACGTCTCCGTCGTAGAAGGTGACCGCTCCCGCAGCATCCACTGGCTCCACGCTCGCCGTGAGGGTGAGAGCCGTGCCGTAGGGGGCCGGAGAACCAGGCGTGATCTCCAAGCTGGTCTCGGTGGACACGGGACCGCTCACCACGGTGACGCTCACGGGTTCGGAGACCGACTCTGCGTAGTCGGTCGGTTCAGAGGGAACGAAGGTCGCTGTGACCTCGTGGGTTCCCGCCTCTAGCTCGTCGGTGCCGTAGCTGGCCTGGCCGTCGGTGACCGGCACGGTCTCGGCGAAGTCCCCGTGGTCGTCTTCGAACAGGACCGAGCCGGGGGCATCGCTTGGTGACACCGTTGCCGTAAAGCTCACCTCGTCGCCCAGCTGCACCGAACCACTCGGTGAGACCTCCAACGAGGTGGTGGTCTCGGTGGCAGGCTCCGTGACCGTGTGGGTGACCACCGGGGAGGTGGAACCGTTCACCACACCCGACGAGGGCGTGAAGGTGGCCTTCAGCGAGTGCGGTCCGTCTGCAAGGTCGAACACCATCAGCTGGGCCGAGCCGTTCGCAGGAGGCGCTGTTCCCAACGAGGCCTCTCCGTCGAAGAACTCGACGGTGCCTCCAGAGGCATAGGTGGGCGAGACGTTGGCCGTCAGCACCACGCCCTCACCTGGGAACGAGGTCCCCGAAGGGCTCACCGTCAGCTCCGTGGTGGTCGACGCCGGTGAACCCGCGCTCACCACGTGAACCGTGAACGGCTCGGACGAGGATGGGGCGAAGCTCGCCGGGTTGCTCGGGGTGAAGGTCCCGAACACCTCGTAGGTGCCTGCGGGCAGCGAGGCCGTGGCCGCCGGGTTGGAGAGCCTTGCCAGGCCTCGACCGGAGCTCGACGACGACGAGGTACTGGCGTTCGCAGAACCAAGGGCGGTGACCTGGGAGGTGGACACGTTGCGCGCCATGTAGCTCACCGAACCCGCCGCGTTGAAGCTGACGTAGCCGTTGACCTGGGACCAGGCCGTGCCCTGCACCGCCGGGGACGGGTTCACAGAGGTGATCTCAAGGCCTGTCGGGATGGGCCCAGGGGCAACCACCTCGTAGGAGACGGTGAGCTGGGACGGCGCGAAGCCTCGGTTGGCCGGGAAGGATGGGTTGCCGTCGAAGGTCGAGAAGGGATCGAAGTAGGCAGTGAACTCCCTCACCCCCACGGTCGGGTTCGGCGACATCTGGACGGTGGCTCGGCCGTTGGAATCGAAGCTCGTGCTCACCAGCGCCCCGTCGGAACTTCGGGGGTAGTAGATGGGCACCGACTGAGCGGGCCCGATCGAGGCGACGACCTGGGGATCGAGCTGGAAGGTGAAGTAGCCGGTCGAGTTGAGGGGCACCTTGCCCGTCCCCCGGGTGCTGTCCTCCACCAAGGTGAGCGAGGTCGGAACTGCCTCGCCCAGCACCGTGTGCGTTGCGACGTTCGATTCCGCGGTGGTCCAGCCCCACTCCGAGAGCAACGCCGGGGTGAAAACCGCTCGCAGGGAGTGAGCGCCTGGCGCCAGAGCCGCCCGCACCGTGTAGTGGCCATCATCGGAAGCGTTGACCGACACGGTGGAGTTGGAGAAGCTGTAGGCGAAGGGCACCCTGGCGCCGCCGTCGGCATCGTCGAAGATCAGGATCTCGCCTTCCAGCTCGGCTGTTCCCGGCGCCGCGTTGGGGGCCGGGCTCAAGGTGACCTCCAGGTCCACGACCTCAGCAGCGGCTGCTTCAGCCGGCGCCTCGATGGTGAGGGTGGGAGTCGCCTTCGGCACGGGAGGCAGCACCGTGAAGGAAGCCGGCGCCGACAGGGGCGAGGCAGCGAACGTCACCTGGTCGGAGGGGAGGATCCTAACGGCGTAGCTGTGCGTTCCCTGGGGCAGGGGCGGGAGCGCCAGGGTGCCGAAGCCCGGAGGAGAGGGAAACACGTGGTCGAACGTGAAGCTGGTGCCCGATGCCCCGAAGACAGTCGTGGCGCCGAAGAGCTCTCCGTCGACGAAGAACTCGGCCGAGCCGAGATTGTACTGGAACGACGGGCCACTCGAGTTGATCGTGAAGCTCACGGCCACCGGCTGGCCGTAGGAGGCACCGCCGGCCGGGTCGAAGCTCACGTCCGTGATGGTCAAGGGTGACGCCGGCCCAGGGGGCGTGAGTGTCACCGACAGGTCAGCCGCCCCGCCGGCCAGCACCCCAGAGACCTGGGTGGCGCGAGATACGCCGGCAGCATCAACGCAAGAACCGCTCGCGGCCAGTGGCATCAGGAAGTCGTCCTGCGAGAGCGTGAGCTCGCCGTCGATCCCAGCGCGTGTCCCGGTCAGCTCAACCGGGAAGGGGCCCACGATGCAGCCGGAGGCGAAGCTCTTGGCCCCCGAGCCGAAGTCGGCTTCTGTCACCTGGTAGTAGAGCTGGGTGGAGAACCAGGCTGCCGCGTCAGCGCCGGCAGCGATCTCGCCGCTGCCAGAGCCCGCCTGTAGCAGGCGGCCCGTCACCGAACCCGACGAGGTGGTGAGGGTGGACGATTCGAAGACGAGCTGCCCGGACAGGCTCTCCACCCCGTTGATGTCGGTCCCGAGGGCGCTGTTGAGACGAGATCCTCCCGGGACCGGACCCGACGCCCCGTTGAGCGCCATGGTGCCGGCGCTGAAGTTGAGGTTCTGGCCAGACTGGAAGTTGACCAGGAAGTGCCCCCAACCCGACGTCGGGAAGTACGAGGTGTCGCCTAGGTAGTCGACGCGTACTTGGTGGCCGCCCTGGCCGAAGGGGTGCACGAGCGTCGCCGTTCCTTCAGACAACGGCTGGGTCCCAATCAGAGTGTCCCCGTCGTAGATCCGCACGAAGCCCGTGGGCGTCTGGGTGGCACCACCGGTGGGCATCACCGAAACTGCGACCGTTCCCGCCGAGGTCGGGAAGCCCGCATTCACGGTCCCGCCCCCAGTCACGGCCACGCTCACCTGCGCTGGCTCCCGGTTGGCCGGATTGGTGACGGTGACCGTCACCGGCTCCGAAGTGGAGCCCTCGAATCCCGGGCCACCCAGGTAGGTGGCCGTGATCGAGCGGTTGCCCACCGTGTTGAGCACAGCGGTGAGGTGGGCCTGGCTGGCCTCGTCGAGCTCGGCCAGACCTAGGAGGGTGTCTCCGTCGTTAAAGCGCACTGCTCCGCTGGGAGCGTTGACGGTCGCTGTCATCGAGACCTCACCGCCACCGGGCACCGTCGTGGGCGTGACCTCCAGCTCGGTGGTGGTCGGAACGCTCACCCCACCTCCGGTGATCGCCGTCTGGAAGAGAACTGGCGAAGCGACGTTGCCGGCTGGCCAGCAGTAGACCTCGGCCATCGCCGTGGAGCTGGCCTGGAACACGTAGCCCGAGCTGGGCTCGTCGTGCCCAGAGAAGCGGGTAGAGATGTTCGATCCCAGCGGGCCGGTGGCCTTGAGGACCACGTCGATGGCCGGGAGTTGGAAGGGGGTCGAGAGGTCCTCGTTGATGGGGTTCTTGGGGACCTTCGGCACCTGCATGATGATGCGCGGCGGGTCGTACGGGGTGTTGAAGACTGTCGCGAAGGGCGGAGGCGTCGAGCTGATCGACACGCTCGGCGTGCCCTCGATCCCGAAGCCAGAGCCCTCCACGATCGACACCGACTGCACCGTGGCGTTGGCCGGCAGGTCGTACATGAAGTTGATGTTCTGGAGGAAGTGGACCGGCACCAACCCGATGAGGCTGTCCTTGCTATCGGGGAACGACGACGCCACGGGCGCGATCCGGACGGTGAACTCCTCGTCCTGGGCGACCTGAGCAGGTGCGGTCGTCTCCATCGCGATGGCGTTGGTCTCCGGCTGGCGCACCTGGATGGCGTAGCCAGCACAGTCGGTCGCCCAGCTGGTCGCCGTCGTTACCCCTTCGGGCTCCTGGGCGCCGGCGACCGAGGGCGGTGGCACCGCCAACGCGAGAAGCGAGCCGACCATGGCCAGCACCAAGAGTGCGACCGTGGCGGCCCGCCACCTCTTCATGTGCGCAGACGCGGTCGCGCCGCGCGCACCTCTACCCAACGATGAACTCATTGAACCCCCCTGGATTGCTTGCTACTGAATGACTGCTACTGACTTGCTTGGAACTCGATCACTGCGGTGGGCCGGAGCCCGGCCGACGGGCGGCGGCGAGGGCATGACCCTCGGCGATGACCTTGCGAACCATCTGCACGGTGGGCCGGTCACGGTCGGTCGCCCGGAAGGCGATCGACACCGGCACCACCCAGCCCGACTGCTCCACGGCCAGCTCCACGAGCTGGCCGGAGGAGAGCTCGGAGGCGACCACCGAGCGGGCGGCTACTCGAAGTCCACCGAGGTCGCCCTCGGCCGGCTCGCCGTTCATCCCCGACACAGGAAGACCCACCGGAAGCGTCCCAAGCTCCATCAACGAGATGGCGCCTTCGCGCTTGGCCAACGGATGCTCCGGCGGGGCCACCCACACGACCGGGTCGGTGAAGACCTCCTCGGCGACGATCCCGATCGACGAGGGAGACAGCTCGCCCTCGGCGTGGCCGTTCCCCGAAGACGACCCGTTGGAGGCGACCTTCGAGACGTCGGCAGAGGTGAAGACCCCGACGACCACATCGGCCCCGCCATCCACGAGGGCACGCAGTACGTTGGCAGCATCGTCTCCGGTAGAGAGCTCGATGCTCGAAGCGCTGGCCAGGTTCTGCAGGAAGGGGACCACAGCAGTGCTCACGGACGCCTGCACCCGGACCCTCAGGTGATCGTCGTCGTCGACCACCACCAGCGCCTGCTCCACCAGGGCCACGGCCTGGGAGGCGTAGGGAAAGAAACGGAAGCCCGCCGTGGTGGGCTGCATACCGAAGGCCACCCTGTCGAAGAGCTGCACCCCCAGCCGGCTCTCGAGCCGCCGGATCCGCTCGGAGACGGACTGCTGCGAGACGCCCAGCTTGGCCGCCGCACGAGTGACCGAGCGCTCCGACGCCACGATGATGAATGACCGGAGGTCATCGATGCTCAGCGCCATGTTCACCACCCCTACAGGACTGTTCGATATCGGCGGGACTAGACCAACACAAACAACGATAACTGATTTGTCTGTCCCATGCTAGTACCCGACAGGAAATTTCTTAGTCCAGGGATCCCCATTTGGATAAACCCTTGGAACAGGGCCGCTCTGGTTCAGGATGGGAGGCATCAGGGTTGAGCTTGGCGCCGACGTCTGGGTCACTTCTGCGCCTGGGGTCGTGGCGCGGGCGCTTGGCACTGGCTGCCACGATCCTGGCCAGCTCCACGGCCATGCTCGACTCGACGATGGCCAACGTGGCGCTCCCCCACATCGGCGACGAGCTGGGCGCCGGCGTATCGGGCCTCCAGTGGGTGATCACCGGCTACCTGCTGACGCTGGCGTCGCTGATCCTCGTGGGGGGCGCGCTGGGCGACCGCTTCGGCCGCAAGCGCATCTTCCTGGTGGGCGCAGCCTGGTTCGCTCTCGCCTCACTGGCCTGCGCGCTCGCGCCGACGCTTCCCCTGCTCGTTATCGCACGGATGATGCAGGGGGTGGGTGGTGCCCTCCTCACACCGACGTCGTTGGCGCTCACCCAGGCGAGCTTCGCCCCGGAAGACCGCGGCGCCGCCGTGGGTGCATGGGCCGGCATGGGCGGACTGGCGATCGCTGTGGGACCTCTTGTGGGCGCGCTGTTGGTGGACGGGCTGGGATGGCGTTGGGCCTTCCTGCTCAACCTGCCGTTGCTCGGCTTGGTCGGCCTGACGGCCATCGCCCTGCCCGAGACGGGCAAGGTCGACGAGGTCAGCTCGTTCGATCTCGTCGGAGCCTTCCTGGGGGTGGCGACCCTGGCCGCGGCGACCTGGGCGCTCACCCAGGGGCCCGAGCTGGGCTGGAGCTCGCCCTCGGTCATCCTCGCCGGATGCGCAGCGGTGGTGGGGGGAGCCGCGTTCGTAGCGTGGGAGCGCCGCGACCGGAACCCGATGGTGCCGGGAGCGCTCTTCCGGTCGCGCACCTTCACGGTGCTCAACGTCGCCACCTTCGCCCTTTACGCCATGCTCGGCGCGCAGCTCTTCCTGGTCGTCTACCAGCTGCAGGTGACCACCGGATGGTCGGCGACGCTCGCCACCACAGCGCTCATCCCCACCACGTTGCTGATGGTCGCCGGCTCGGCTCTGTCGGGGGCGATCTCCGCCCGGATCGGGCCGAAGCCCCAGATGATCATCGGTCCCCTGCTGTCGGCCGTCGGCATCGTGCTGCTCGCCAGCATCGACGACGGCACGTCGTGGTGGACCGACGTACTACCGGGGGCAACGCTCCTCGGCCTGGGGCTGGTCACCTTCGTGGCGCCGCTCACCGCCTCGGTTCTCGCAGCCGTCGACGACGCCCGCGTGAGCACGGCGAGCGGGATCAACAACGCGGTCGCCCGCACCGGAAGCCTCCTGGCGGTGGCCCTCATCCCCGGCATCGCAGGCCTGGCATCGGCCGACGGGACGGACGCCGTGACCGACGCCTACCAGCTGGGCATGTGGATCACCGCAGCGCTGGGCCTGGTCGCAGCCCTCATCTCGGGCGTCGCCCTCCCCCGCCGGGTCGACCGAGCACCTGGGGGCACCTGATCGGGCACCCGCAGTGCCGGCACCCGCAGGTCAGGTACCTGTACTACAGGCGCCAAAGGTCGCTCTCCATGGGCACGGACCCGTGGCGGGAGACCTCAAGGGCTGCGAGACTGGGCAACCCCACCCCTACGACAAAGGAGGGTGACCATGGCAGTGAACCCGATCCCCGAGGGCTACCCCACCGTGTGCGCATCGCTGATAGTCGACGGAGCCGGCGACGCCATCGAGTTCTACAAGAGCGTCTTCGGCGCCACCGAGCGCCTGAGGATGGAGGGCCCTCCCGGGAAGGTGGGCCACGCAGAGCTGGAGATCGGCGACTCGATCATCATGCTGGCCGACGAGTTCCCCGACATGGGCTACGTGGGACCCCGCAAGGTGGGCGGCACGCCCATCACCATGATGGTGTACCTGCAGGACGTGGACGCCACCTTCAAGGAAGCTCTGGCCGCCGGAGCCACCTCGGTGCGGGAGATCGAGGACCAGTTCTACGGCGACCGCAGTGGGACCATCGAGGACCCCTGGGGTCACCGCTGGCACCTCGCCACGCACGTGGAGGACGTGTCGCCTGAGGAGATGGACCGGCGGGCAGCGGAGATGTTGACCCAGGAAGCCTGAGGCCCCCGGGGTCCCCGCCCGTTGTCGGGGCAGCCGCTGGCGGCTGTCAGATCTTGCCGACGAGCTCGGGCGACGGAGCGAGGGTGGCCTCACCCTCCTGCCACTTGGCGGGGCAGACCTGGCCCGGGTTCTCGCGCACGTACTGCGCGGCCCTCACCTTGCGCACGAGCTCGGCGGCGTTGCGACCCACGCCCTCGGAAGTCACCTCGACCAGCTGGATGACGCCGTCGGGATCGATCACGAAGGTGCCCCTGTCGGCCAGGCCCTCGCCGTCGCGCAGCACCTCGAAGTTGGTGGCGATCTGTGCGGTGGGGTCGCCCAGCATCGGGTACTTGATCTTGGCGATGCTGGCGGACGACTGGTGCCAGGCCATGTGGGTGAAGTGGGTGTCGGTGGACGCCGAGTAGACCTCCACGCCCATGGCCTGCAGCTCGGCGTAGTGGTCGGCCAGATCGGCCAGCTCGGTGGGGCACACGAAGGTGAAGTCGGCCGGGTAGAAGAAGACGACGGACCACCTGCCCAGCAGGTCGGCATCGGTCACGTCGACGAAGGAGCCGTCGTGGAAGGCGGTTGCCGAGAAGGGCTTGATCTTCGTGTTCACGAGCGACACCGAGCTGACCTCCAATGGTGGTGAATCCTTGATAGGCACCCTATACATCGATCGTTGGTTCGGCTAATCCAGCAGGTGTGGCGATGGCGAAGACAGGATGCCTTCTACCTGGCACCTGCTCGGCGAGGAACCTCAACGCCAACAGAGCAAGTGCGAAGGTGGCCAGCACCATCACGCCGACCACGAGGTCGGACCCGCCCAGCGACGAGCTGGGAGCGACCGGTGCAGCTGGGGAAGGTCCAGGAACCTGCTGCGAGGCACTCCCGGAGGATGAAGGGCCGGGGGTGGGGGCTACAGGAGGCTGCGTCGCCTTCGTGATGGCGGCGCCTCCTGAGCCAGGCCCACCCTCCGGCCCCGAGAGCCTCAGGGACTCGCCCCCCAGCACGGTGGACCCCACATCCGCGGCGCTGGGGGGAACGCCGGGTCCTGGGGCGACCGGTGGGGATGGCTGGGGAACGAGTCCCTGGCTGGGGAGGGATACCAGTTTCGCATCGGGATCGAACTACCCCCGAGCGGCCCTCCAAACCCGATCCGGCCAGGAAAATCCGC
>CAYNQN010000030.1:0-8866 GCA_964399375.1 uncultured Rhabdothermincola sp.
GGAGCCGGAGGTCAGTCGGGCTGGGGCGTGAACCGGAGGTACGGCTTGAGGGTCTTGAAGCCCTTGGGGAACAGCTCGGAGGCACGCTCGTCGTCGATGGCCGGCGAGATGATCACGTCGCCGCCCTGCGTCCAGTCGACCGGGGTCGACACGCTGTGGGCAGAGCTCAGCTGCAGGGCGTCGAGGACTCGCAGGATCTCGTCGATGTTGCGCCCGATGGCAGCCGGGTAGGTGAGCGTGAGCTTGACCTTCTTGTCGGGACCGATCACGAACACCGTGCGGACAGTGGCCGTCTCGAGCGCCTTGGGGTGGATCATCCCGTAGAGGGTGGCCACGGTGCGCTCCTCGTCGCCCACCAGGGGGAAGTTCAGCGCACTGCCCTGGGTGTCTCGGATGTCCTCCGACCAGCGCTGGTGCGAGTCGACCGAGTCGACGCTCACACCGATGAGCTTGGCCCCGCGCTTGTCGAACTCGCTCTTGCGGTTGGCGAAGGCTCCCAGCTCGGTGGTGCACACGGGGGTGAAATCGGCAGGGTGGGAGAACAGGATCCCCCAGCCGTCGCCCAGGTACTCGTGAAGGCCCAGCTCGCCCTCAGTGGTGCTCACCTTGAAGTCGGGGGCTTCGTCGCCCAGTTGCAGTGCCATGTTCGTCCTCCAGAGTTTCTCTAGTAACTACTAGAGAAACGTACCGGGCGAATATCGACCTTGCAAGTCGGGATTAGTCGCTTTTCCGGGCGGGGAAGGCGGGGGAGAGCACGGCGAACAGGGTCATGCCGCTGTCGCCGGTGTTGCGCACGCTGAGCTTCTCGTCGCTCGTGATGTGGGCCATGCTCCCGGCTTCGAAGGGCACCTCGCCGTCGGGGGTGTCGAGGTGGCCCGAGCCCTCGAACGCCAGGAGCATGAGGTCGGAGCCGCTGTGGGCGTGCGGGGGCACGGCCTGGCCCGGGCTGAGCCTGATGAACCTCACGTTGCAGTGCTCAGCCTCGAGGAGGCGGTGCGCCACCAGGTGCTCGTCGTTGTATGCGGGGGCATCGGACAGTCGTGCGATCTGCATCAGGGTTGTCTCCTTTGTCGTGTGGCGTCTGATCTGGACGCCGGTGTCGGTCTGGCTCGGGTGGTCGTGGCAGCTTGCGAGCAGAGAATCGGGGTCGTCGGCGCACAGCATTCACCCATGCTCATCGACGTGCCCACGAGAGGGCGATGCCCACGGGCGTGCTCATGATGAGCACCACGAGCAGCGTCACGTACGCCGCCCCTACCCACCTGTGCCGGGTCTCGTGGCTCCACGTGGTGAGAGCGAAGACTACGAGGGCACTGGCGAACACGAGGGCTCCGATCGACACCAGCCACGAATGGGAGGCGAGGGTTCCCGCCACGACGAGGGCGGCACCGGCGTTGAGCGTCGTTGCCTCCACGGCCACCCGGATCGCAGACGGCTGGACCTCGGAGAGGAAGGCCTGGCCTATGCCCAGGCCGATCTGGCCCACGCCGGTGACGAGCACCATGAAGGCCGCCACCCACGAGCCGTGCTCCCATCCCGTGGGCCCCGTCACCGCTGCGGCGATGCCGCCGGCGATCGTGGAGACCGCCCCGATGGCCACGAAGGGGACCAGCGACGAGGGGATGGCCGGTGCCGGCTGCCGGGGGCTCACAGATTTGTTCTAGCAATTCCTAGATCAACATCCTCCTGTCGAGCATGCAATCTCGCTCCACCCCAGGTTGGCCTTCCCGATCGCGGTTGTCCTCACGCAGCTGCGGCGCCATCCCCGGGACGGCCTCTCCGGACCAGGTAGACGGCGACGCCGGCCGCGGCCGCCAGCACCACGCCTGTGACGACCAGGCCGATCACCCAGCCCGACGGGGTCCCCGACGCAGGGGCCTCCTGGTGAACGGCGATCGTGACCTCTTTGGTCGGGGTCTGCGGGTGGGAGAGGTCGCCGACCACAAGTGTCACGGCGCCTTCGTTGACCGGGGTGCCGTGCAGCTTGCCGCTGACAGGGTCGATGTGCAGGCCCTGCAGGATCTCCTGGTGCTCGTCGCTCAGCGGCACGACGTTCGAGCCCGTCTCGCCCTGATCATCGGCTGCGCCTTCCGGCTGCTCCTCGACCACGCCGAGGACGCCGATCCGTGGCCCGGAGCCCGGGTCGGCGACCAGCTCGCCCTCGTACTGCTCGCCGATGACCATGTGGTGCTCGTCCTGGTCGTGCAGCGTGATGGGGGAGTCCTCGACGTCGACGGTGAAGGTGATCGGGTCGCTGAACGCAGAGCTGGCGTCCACCACGGCGAAGGTCATCGGGCCGTAGGCGGTGGGCACGCCGTTCAGGGTGCCGTCGGGGTCGAGCTCGAGTCCGTCGGGCAGCTCGCTGCCCTCGACCAGCACGATCGTGCTGTCGGTGCCGGGTGTCTCGACCAGCGAGACCGACAGCTCAGAGTCGATCTGGGCGTCGATGACATCCGCGTTGTCGATGAACACAGCCGGCTGGTTGCGGATGGTCAGCTCGTAGCTCTGCGAGACGGCCGAGGGGCCCTCGTCGGTGACGGTGAAGGCGTAGACCCCGGTGCCCGGTGCGGTCCCGCTCAGGATCCCCTCCTCGCTGAGGGCGAAGCCCTCAGGCAGGTCGGACTCGCTCAGCACCAGTCGCATCCCGTCGCCGGCCGAGGGCGTGCCGTCGGGATGGGCGTCGGCGACGACCGAGGTCTCGTAGGGCTCGCCGGCCAGGCCGTCGGGGACCCGCCCGACCAGGTTGGTGATCTCGGGTACCTCGTCGGTCGCTCCCAGGTCGTTGGTGGCCGAGCGCGTGGCGAGCTGGGGGGTGTTCGAGCTGAGCACGGGTTTGGACTCCAGGCGCATCTCATGGCCCAGGTCCACGACCTTCACGCCGATGAAGCTGGTGGTGGTGTCAAGGGTTCGGTTGCTCACCGTGTACGAGGAGGCTGTCGCCCCGGTGATCGGGTGCTCGGTGTCGGTGCCGCCGGCGGTCAGGTACCACTGGTAGCCGAAGTTGTACTGGCCCGGGTTCTTGTCGCCCTCGGCGGTCTTCCAGGTACCGGGGCAGACGTGCAGGGCGGTGCCCGCCTCGATCGGCTCGGGGACCGGTATCGGCGTGCCCGAGCAACTCGCCGGGTCGATGGTGATCGCTGGCGGAACCTCGTTGACCGCGGCCGCACCGGCGATGCAGGACTTCTCCAAGGTCGAGGCGTACGGCGTTGCGCCGTAGGCCCTCTTCCCGGGAGTCGCCACCGGGTAGGCGGCACTGATCGGCACCTGCCAGGCATGCTTCCCGCCCCAACGGTCGGTGAGCAACTGCATGTGCCCGTCCAGTGTGTAGCGCTGCTCGGTCCAGGTCAGCATGAAGTAGTCCCCGGGCCGGATCGTGTCGGTCTGGTTCTCCTGCACCGAATCCGTCTTCGAGTCCACCGTCGTCTGGGTCCCGTTGAACTCGAAGGACGCCTCTGCCCGGAAACCCCACGGGGCGCCGGCCACCATCCCGTAGCCGAACTGGACATTGCCTCCGACCTTCCACCCCGAACCCACCGTGTCCGAATGCGTCTTCGCCTGCGAGGTCCCGATAGTCACCAACACGTTGTCCCTGGTCATGTTGTGATACGGGTTCGCCGTCGCCACCTTCGAGCTCGCAGCGTCGAGCACCCCGCAACCCACTGCTACAGCCGCCACGGTCCCATGCTGCAACACCTCAGGAGCACCCGGCGGGTACCAAACGTCCTGCCCGTTCGCCCGAATCCGGCAGCTCTGGTTGTTCTCGGCGCAGTGCTTGGCGGCGTATCGGTACGCCAAGGACAGCACGTTGCTCCACTCCGGCCAGCCGCCCCCGGGCTCTTGCACGTCGTTGATGATGGTGAAGTGCTTCGCCGGCTCGACGTTGTTCCACCTCTCGTTCTCCCATTGTTCGGCGTCCATGAACTCGCTCCTGTCGCAGTCGATGAAGCCGCGAGGAGTCAACAGATTCTCCTCTAGGTAGTTGCCCTTCCCCACCAGGCCGTTCATCCTGCTGAAGAAGCACTGCTGCGTGTCCGCGCTGACTATGTAGAACTGGTTGAACTCAATGTCGATCGAGTCGGGTGCCGGGTTCTCGTCCACGGGCACGAAGTAGAACCGCTGGTCCGTAGCGTGGTAGTCGCAGACCTTGGTGATCTGGTCGGTGTAGCCGTAGCTGCGGCTGTAGTCGATGTCCGTGCTCAGGCAGCCTTCGTTCGCCATCACGATGTGCACGGTGCCGTCGGCCGCAGCGTCGATGTACGCGCGCTGCCAGGTGTTCTCGTGGTGGTCGGCCTGATAGGCCGATTGGATCTGGAGGCTTCGGCCGATGCCCTTGCCATCGGCCGCCCCGGCGGGGGGGTCGGGTGGGATGGCGACGAGAACCCCTGAGAGGGCGATGGCGAGTGCGACGAGCGTTACTAGCGCTCGGGCCGTAGCAGTGCGCGGTCGCGAGCGCATTGTCATGTGTCTTCCAGCTCCCCGGTGAGACCCGATCCTCGGCTCGGGTTCAGTTACATGTACAAATGTATGTGAACTATACCGACAGGATCCCTGGGAGTTAGGTCAGGTGGCTCGAGGATCGCGACGGGCGGGCTAGGGCCGCAGGACGCGGGCGATCGCGTCGATGAGGCCGGTCGGCGCAGTGTCGTACAACGCACCGTGGATCCTGAGTCCCTCCACGAAGGCGAACACGGTCGCGCCGAGCTCGGCCGCCTCCCGGTCGACACGAGCCAGTTCGCGCTCCTGGAGGATCGAGATGAACTTGGTGAGCTCGGTGATCCAGGTGTCGTAGAGCGCGCGCAACCGGTCGACCAGGGCCTCGTCCAGCCGTGCCTGTTGCCAGAACTCGACCACCACCAGCAGCCAGTCGCCGCCACGCTCCTCGACCGTGCCGAAGTGGCCGAAGATCGCCGCGAGGATCTCCTCGACCGAGTCGAGGCTCGGGTCCCGGGCGAGCTCCCACCACGGACCGCGTACGCCGGCGCGACCTTCCAGCACGGCGAGGAACAGGTCCTCTTTGCTGTCGAAGTGGAAGTAGTAGGCGCCGCGGGTCAGCCCGCTGTCGCGCACTATGTCGTCGATGGTGGTCGCCGCGTAGCCCTTGATCGGGAACCGCTCGATGCCCAGGCGGATCAGTTCGCGGTGTGTCGCTGCGCGACGCTGCTCGTGCTTGGTCGGGGTGTCAGATCCCCGGGCCATCGATCCACCGTCTGTTCACCATCTCGTTGGATGGTATTCCCGCGAGCGGGGATACAGCGGCGCTCCCAGCGAGCAGTCTTGGAGCCCACCGATCAACGCTGGGTCTTGGCGGTAAGCGGATGGCCGGTGCCGGTTGCCGGGATCGTCGGCTTAGGCGAACCGTGCAGCGGTGATGCGGTGCTCGCTCTCGAGGCGGTGGAGGCGCTCGTCGTAGCCGATCTGACGGAACAGCTCGGCGAGGGTGCTGTAGTTGCCGTACTCGTCGGCGAAGGAGCCGGTGTAGGCAGTGTGCTCCCACTCGGGGTTCTCGTGCACCAGCAGTGCGTACTCGTGCTCTGCGTGGTCCTCGAAGTCGGCGTTGAGCCGGTAGCTCCAGGCAGGTCGCAGCGCGAACAGGAACCACGACAGCTGGTAGTAGGCGAAGGCGATGATCTGGGGGACCACTCGGTGGAGCAGGAAGCTCCGCCGACTGTCGTCTGCCTCCAGGAGCTCTTCGAGCACCAGCAGGTGCCACTGCTCGTTGTCCTGCTCGAAGCGGCTGACGCGGACCCTGTCGAAGATGCGCCGGGCGAAGTGCGGTTGGCGCGACGTGTGGGTCACCGCCACGTATGCCACGTTCTCCCAAGCCTGGTAGGGGACCCGGGCCACCAGCTCGAGGATGCGGAACTTGGGCAGGGTGCGCTCCTGCCCGTAGAGCAGGTCCATGGCGGCGAACAGCGCACGGGCGCTCAACGAGTACCGCCGGCGTGGCGATCGCAGGCTGACCTGCTGCTCGCGGCGCAGGCTCTCGGCATCGAGCCGCTGCATGGCGCCGAACGGACGTCGGTGGCCGATGGCGGCTGTGACCGGTGCGGGATCGGACCCAGCAGGTGAACCGGGTGCGGGGGTCTCGGATGGCGACCGGGAGCTCACACGTTTGTTCTAGCAACTCCTAGATCAACATCCTCCCGTACCGAACCGGCCGGAGGTCACACCGGGAGCAGCGCAGCGGCCGCAACGGGAACGGCGAACGCCCGGCACCAGATCAGCACCGACCACTCGCCGCCGAGGTTCGCACCTGAGGGCACGTCGTAGTACTGCGTGCCGAGGTTGCCCTTCAGCGCTGCGAGCTCGATGGAGCCCTCGCCGGGCTCTTCGGTCTCCAAGCCCGGGGCGAGGTAGACGATGTAGTCGGGGCCTGGATCGATGTCGATGTCGAGAAGCTCGACGACGTTGTTGCCGTCGGGCAAGCGAAACAGGTTGGCGGTTCCGCTGGCCCCGTGTCCGATGCCGCGCAACGGCCCGCTGCCCACGTGCAGGGGCGCCACTGGGATGGTGGTCGTCGTGGTGGAGGTGGGGTCGTCGCCCGGCGGCGGGGCGGTCGACGAGGGCGAGGGATCGACCGTGCGAGCGGTCGCGAGATCATGGCGATCCTCGACCACTCGCACATCGCGCAGGGAGGGCACGATCAACACGGCGGCCAGGGCTACGGAGACGCCACCCATCACCACTCCTCGCGCAACCGGACTGGTGAAGCGCCAGAGCACAACAGCCGCGAGCACCCAGAGGAGTCCGAGTCCGGCGAAGAGGGCCATCGCCTGCGGACTACCGATGGCCTCGGACACCTTGTAGGGCTTGAACGCCCCCAGCACCGCAAGTGGCACCACCACCAGGGCGAGCGGGATGACGGTCGCCAGCACCTGACCACGGCGGGATCCCCTCGGCGCCATCGCACAATGCTGCCATCGAACGCCGCTTCGGGCTCAGCGCAGCGGGACGTCTCGGTTCAGTCTGAGGATCTGGTTCGGCTGTAGGTAGTTCTCTTACCCCGGCCCCCGTCCGCGATCACGAGCCCTGCCGTGTTCAAGCCGCGAAGCGCCTTGCGAGCGTTGGGTTCACCAGTGCCGACGACTGCCGCGATCTCCTTGGCTGTGCGCGGGCCAGCGACGAGCGCTTCGAAGACCGCTAGCTCTGTGGCTGTCAGATCTGGTGGTGTCGAGCTTTGAGCGCTGTGTAGGACGATGGCGGTGAAGCGGACGCCGTTGTCGTGGAACTTCGGAGCTGGCAGATTGCTCTTCGCGCACTCTTCGAAGACGGTCGAGATCCCTGTCGACAGGGCTTCGATCACGCGTCCACCGGTCTCGGGCGAGACGGTGTACTGGGCTATCCCGACCAGCGACGCGTTTCGCGAGGTCGTGACTAGCTCACGACCGAGCCGGTCGACGGTGATGCCGTAGAGGCCGCCTGGACTCGTGACCACGAGACGGCCCGCGTACAGACGGACCTCCGCCGCGAACCCGCGTGCCCAAGGGTCGAATGCTCGGTGCACAAGAGCGTTGGACACGAGCTCACGGAAAGCGACCAGCGGGTAGGCGAACGTGTCGCGGACGTGGCCGTCTGGGTCGGAGAGGATCTCTCTCGGGAACTCCCGTCGGGCCCATTCGAGCGCTCCGTCCAATATCGCGGGCAGGGGCCCCGTCAAGAACACCGCATCGCGCGCGCGAGCGCCATCGGCGGGGACGACGCTGAGTTGAAGCCCAAGCCTGGGAAGGAACTGCTGGGGTTGGATCCCCAGGGCGAGGAGTCCTCCCAGGGTGGGCTTGCCTTCTGGCGTCACGATGGCGGCTCGCTGGAGCTGCTCGTCGCCGCTGAACCTACCTAGTCCGCGCGGGTCGTCTCTTCCTACACCCTCACGCCACAGTCTGATGAGGTCCACGTCGAGGTCGGCGATCGTGGCCCCGTCGATCGGGTCCCGGTCGGTCGTCGGTTGGGTTCGCTGCCTGAGGAACGCCTGCTCCTCGAGAGCGGATGCGACATAGTCGCCGTCCCAGGACCGCACGTACGCTCGCCCGTCAGCCGCCCGGCAAGGTTTGTGCGCCGGGTCGCACTCTTGGACGTGGGCGACGACCACACGTTCACCGTCGACGATGTCATCTTCGATCCTCAGCTGCACCGGTGGGGTGAAGTTTCGACACTTGGAGCCGAGAGCTTGCTTCAAGCCGTTGGGGTCCGGCAGCCGGACCGGCCGAAAGCCAGTCGCTTCGTCCAGTCCCAGGATCACGACACCTCCGCCTGGCAGGTTCGCCAGTGCGCTCAGGCTCTCCGTCAGCGACCGGGGAAATCCACCGGCGGCGGCCTTCACCTCGATGGCGGAGGTGTCGCCGCCGCCGTGGCGCAGCCCGTCAACGAGGGTCTGAACCTCCGCCGGATCCATAGGGAGCAAATGTAACACCACCTCGTTACATTTAGCCACCGTTGCGTTATATTTAGTGGGCTGAGGTGCGTAGCTGACCGCAACTCGCGAAACGGCCCTCGTGGAGCTGGGGGGAATCGAACCCCCGTCCGCTGAGCGGCAGCTACCCGCGCTACGACCATCCCCGAGATCTCGGCTTGCGGTAGCCGACCTGCCGGGTCAGGCGAGCCTTGCGGCTCCACCGCCGGGTCTTTCCCCAGAGCCATCGGTCTTTCCCGACGTCAGCGGTCTGTCCCTGCGGTCACCAACGCTTCTGTTGCCGGGCTGCGCTGGTCAGGCCCCGCGTGCCATTGCTGGTCGCGGTGTCTCTCGTCTACCTAAAGATCAGGCAGCGAGAGCGAACTCGCCATCGGCGGTTCTGTTGTTGCCCCCGTTTAAGGAGTCTGAGGCAACTCCGGTCGCACGATGCAACTACCCGGTCCCAACGTCGAAACCGAT
>CAYNQN010000030.1:8876-17036 GCA_964399375.1 uncultured Rhabdothermincola sp.
CACCCCCGCAGGGTTCGTACACGGCCGACCGATCAGCCCCGTGTGGCGAATCAGCCTACCGGGTCAGGTAGCAGTCGAGGGTGCCCTGTTGAGGGGTCCGAGCTCTCGGCTGGGGGCACGCATGGCGTGCCCGAGTTGAGAATATGACAATTTTGTTAGATGATAACTTTAAATATTCGAAGCAAGTATCGGACTCTCGAGCGCCACGGGTAGAGCCCGGTCGCGGATGGAGGTTTGACCATGGCTCCTCGTGCTGATGACCCCGCCGAGCTGAGCCGTCCGTTGTCGGAGATGAAGGCCGACCTGTTCAAGGCACTTGGACACCCCGCCCGGATCCGGGTGCTCGAAGTGTTGGCCGAGGGGGAGCGGACGGTCGGCGAGCTCCAGCCGCTGGTCGGGATCGAGTCGTCTCACCTCTCCCAGCAGTTGGGTGTGCTGCGCCGGGCCGGTCTCGTGAGCAGCCGGAAGGAAGGGGCCTCCGTCCACTACGCGATCAAGGACTCGCTGGTGGTGGAGCTCCTCGCCGTCGCCAAGAGGTTGCTCCTGGCGTCGCTGACCGAGACCCGCGACCTGCTGGTCGATCTCGCTGCGGACCTGCGGCGCTGATGCAGCTGGGCTCACTGCTGGACCGGGCCAAGGGCACGTGGCCGAAGACTGCGGCAGAGAGCGTGGTCGCCCTCCTGCCTAGGCGCAGCGACTACGCCGGGCTCAGCAGGCACTGGCGGAGCGACGTCGTTGCGGGGGTGACCGTGGCGATAGTCGCGCTACCGCTGGCACTGGCGTTCGGGATCACCAGCGGTCTCGGGGCCGCCGCCGGTTTGACCACGGCGATCGTGGCAGGCCTGGTGGCCGGCGTCTTCGGGGGTTCGAACCTTCAGGTCTCCGGTCCGACGGGCGCCATGACGGTGGTGCTGGTCCCGTTGGTCGCACGCGACGGAGCCTCGGCGATAGCGCTGGTAGGCGCCCTCGCCGGGATCTTGATCGTCGTGGCAGCGCTGCTGCGAATGGGCCGGTACCTCGCGTACGTGCCGTGGCCGGTCATCGAGGGCTTCACGCTCGGCATAGCGGTGATCATCTTCCTGCAGCAGGTGCCCTACGCGCTCGGCGTGTCCAAGCCGGAGGGCGACAACACCGCTGTGGTGGCGGTCAAAGCCGTGGGTGAGGCCGTGGACGCTGGGAGCTTCGCGGCGTTCGGCCTGGTGGTCCTCGTCGTGGTGGTCATGGTTGCTGCACCGAAGTTGCACAGGGCGATACCCGCCTCCCTCCTCGCTGTGGTGGTGGCCACGGTGGTGACCGCCATCGCCGGTCTGGACGTGGCGACCATCGGTGAGTTGCCTGCTTCCTTGGCGTTGCCTGGGCTGCCTTCGGTGGCCTTCGGGGATCTCAGTCGCTACATCGGCCCTGCGCTGGCTGTGGCAGCGCTGGCAGCCATCGAGAGCCTGCTCTCCGCCAAGGTGGCCGACGGGATGGCCGACGGCCCCCGCCACGATCCAAACCGAGAGCTGTTCGGGCAGGGCCTCGCCAACATCGCCAGCCCTCTCTTCGGGGGCATGCCCGCGACGGGGGCCATCGCCCGCACGGCCGTCAACGTGCGGGCCGGCGCCCGCACGCGCCTGGCCGCCATGGTGCACTCGGTGGTCCTGGTGCTGGTCGTGCTCCTCGGGGCGGGCCTGGTGGCCGAGATCCCTCTGGCGGCGCTGGCGGGAGTGCTCATGGTCACGGCGGTGCGCATGGTCGAGCCGCGCAACATCCGCGCCGTGCTACGAGCCACGCGCTCCGACGCCGTCGTCCTGGTCCTCACGGCGCTGGCCACTGTCGCCTTCGACCTCGTAGTGGCGGTGGAGATCGGCCTTGCAGTGGCGGCGATCCTGGTGCTGCGCAGCGTCGCTCGCAGCGCTGCCGCGGTGCCCGAGACCATCGTGTCCGAGGTCGACGTGGACGAGGAGGAGCGCCTCCTATCCGAGCACATCGTCACCTACCGGCTGGACGGGGTGTTCTTCTTCGGTGTCGCCCACCGCTTCCTCACCGAGCTGGCGGCCGTCACCGACGTCAAGGTCGTCATCATCCGCTTCCCCGATCTTCAGGTCCTCGACGCCACCGGAGCCCAGGCCCTGGGCGAGATCGTCGACGACCTCGAGCGTCGGAACATCACGGTGCTGCTCAAAGGGCCCCGGCCGGCGCACGAGCGTGCGCTGCGAGCCGTAGGAGTGATCGCTCGGCTCTCGTCCGAGCGTCACCTGTTCACCAACCTCGATGACGCTGTCGAGCACGCCCGGAGCCACGTCCAGCGCAGCGCCTAGGAGGGCTTCAGTCCCGTTGGGAAGAAGCTGCGCGGCGGGAGCGGGCGATCTCGCGGCTGGCTTCACGGCTGGCCTCCCGCTCGGCCAGCACCTGGCGCTTGTCGCCCTTGCGGCGGGCTCGACCCAGCGCCATCTCCAGCTTGGCTCGACCGCCCTTGAAGTAGAGGGCCAGCGGCACGAGCGTGAGCCTCTCCTGGTCGATGCGGGCCTTCAGGCGCCAGATCTCCTCCTGGTGCAGGAGCAGCTTGCGGCGCCGGTCGGGCTCGTGCCCGGCGTGGGCCCCGGAGGTGCGCCAGGGCGCGATGTGCAACCCCACCAGCCATGCCTCGCCGTCGTCGATGCGGGCGTACGACTCGGCCAGCTGCACCTTGGCCTCGCGCAGCGACTTCACCTCGCTCCCCAGCAGCACGATGCCGGCCTCCACCTCTTCGAGCAGCTCGTAGTCGCGCCGCGCCTGCCGGTTGGTGGCGATGATCTTCACACCGGAGGGCGCCATAGGGGCACCGAGGCTACTGCCGCGCGGGAGGGGCCGAGCTCGGGTTCTTGGCACACAGACGCGCTCATATCGGCGCGTTCGTGTGCCAAGACCTGCATCGGTAGCCTCGGCCCGTGCAACTGCCTCGTTCCATCTACCTGCAGATGATCGCCCTGGCGCTCGACGAGCTCCCGAACGAGGCGTGCGGGCTCCTGGCCGGCCAGGCGGGTGCAGGGCGGGTGAAGAAGTTCTATCCATGCCGCAACGCAGCGGCCTCGGCCCGGGTCTACACGGTTGACCCCAAGGACCACCTGAGGGCCAGCAGGGATGCGGAGGACCAGGGACTGGAGATCGTCGGCGTCGTGCACTCGCACACCCACACCGATCCGTACCCGTCGCCCACCGACGTGGAGGCGGCCATCGACCCCGATTGGCACTACCTCATCGTCTCCCTGCGCTTCGACGAGCCGTCGCTGCGCTCCTTCCGCATAGTCGACGGGGTGATCACCGAAGAGTCCATAGACCTGGTCGACGGGTAGAATCCCGAGCGAACGGGTCGGCAATGGGAGCGAAGATGGCCGTCTACGGCTCGGTGCTGGACATGATCGGGGGAACGCCGCTGGTGGATGTCTCGCGCCTGAGCCCGAACCCCGAGGTCCGGATACTGGCGAAGATGGAGAGCCAGAACCCGGCAGGTTCGGTGAAGGACCGCATCGCCCTCAAGATGATCACCGAGGCCGAAGCCGACGGGACCCTCCAACCTGGGCGCACCATCATCGAGCCCTCCTCGGGCAACACGGGGATAGCCCTGGCGATGATCGCCCGCATCAAGGGCTACCCGATCAAGATCGTCCTGCCCGAGAACGTCTCTATCGAGCGCCGGCAGATGCTGGAGGTCTTCGGTGCGGAGATCATCCCGAGCCCCGGCGCCGAGGGCTCCAACGGCGCCGTGCAGCGGGCGATCGCCCTGGCTGACGAGCACCCCGACTGGGTCTTCCTCTACCAGTACGCCAACGAGGCCAACCCCAGGGCCCACTACGAGAGCACCGGACCCGAGATCCTTGCCGACTGCCCCGAGATCACCCACTTCGTGGCGGGCCTGGGCACCAGCGGGACGCTCATGGGCGTGGGCCGCTACCTGAAGGACACGAAGCCCGAGGTGAAGGTGCTGGCGGTGGAGCCGCCGCTGGGTGAGCTGGTGGAGGGCCTGCGGAACCTCGACGAGGGCTACATACCCCCTGTGTACGAGAAGTGGGGCGGCGCCGAGCTTCTCGACGGCAAGCGGATAGTGCGGCCCTACGAGTCGATCGTGTGGACGAGGCGCCTCGTGAACGAGTGCGGGCTCTTCGCCGGCCTCTCGTCGGGGGCCGCGCTGGCTGGTGCCGTGCGCGTGGCCGAGCAGATCGAGCAGGGGGCCATCGTGTTCATCGTGGCCGACGGCGGATGGAAGTACCTCTCGACCGGGGCCTACACGGACGACATCGACGAGGTCGCGGAGAAGGCCTCGAAGTTGATCTACTTCTGATGCCCCCACCGCCGGGATCCGCCACCGGGCAGGGCAGAGGGGAACAGGCCGCATCCACGCCGTCTGAGCTGCAGCGGTCCCTGGCCGAGGCGAGCTCGTTCACCTTCGTGGGCTGGGAGGCCGAGGGGGCCGTCGTGCGGTTGCGCTACCGCATCGGCGCCGATCTCGACCTCACCGAGGAGGTGGAACTGCCTGCCCCCGTGCCGGAGATCCCGGAGGCTTCCGCAGCGCTCGACGTGCTGCACCTGTGTGCCGGGGTGAGCTACTACAAGTGCGTCGCTCCCCGCGAGCTGCGCTTCGACAGGTCTCTCGCTCCGGCAGAGGAGGCCCTGGTGCGAGCCCTCTACGACGAGGGCCTTCGCGAGCACGCCTACCAGAACGACCTGGCCATCCCCCTGCCGGTGGAAATCGTCGCCGCGCCGGGCCCCGATCTGGAGGGGCCACGGCCGAACGATCGTGGACGGACCAAGGGGGCCCAAGCCCTGATACCGATCGGCGGCGGGAAGGATTCGGCACTCGTGGCCGACGTCGTGCCCGACGGATCCCTCATGGCCGTGAACCCCACAGGAGCCCACGAGCACCTGGCCGAGCACCTGGGTCGGCCGCTGCTGCGGGTGCGCCGCAGTCTCGACCCGCTGCTGCGGGAGCTGGTGGAGGCGGGTGCTCCGAACGGCCACGTGCCGGTGACCGCCATCAACTCCGCCATAGCCGTGGTGGTCGCCCTCGCCGAGGGGCTGGCCGACGTGCTGATGGGCCTGGAGTGGTCGGCCTCCGAGCCCACCGTGGTCGTAGACGGCAACGAGGTGAACCACCAGTACTCCAAGTCGCTCGAAGCCGAGGGCCTCCTCGCCGATGCCTTCGCCCCTACCGGTGTGACCTACCTGTCGCTGCTCAGGCCCTTCGGGGAGTTGGCCATCGGGTCGCTCGTGGGCCTGCGCGGGCTGGCCCCGGAGGTCATGTCGTGCAACCGCGCATTCGCCATGTGGCGCGAGAACCCGCAGGTGCGCTCGCAGCGCCCGTGCGGGACCTGCCCCAAGTGCCTCTTCTCGGCGCTCATGCTCGCACCCAGCGTCGGGCCCTCTCAGATGGCGACCATGTACGAAGAGTCCCCCTTCGACGACCTAGATCTGCTCGACGACTTCCGGCAGCTCTGGGCAGACGAGGGAAAGCCGTTCGAGTGCGTGGGGGAGCGCCTGGAGTCGGTGGCAGCGATGGCCTGGCTGGGGCGCTTGCCCGAGTGGGCCGATGCCGTGGTCGTGAAGGCGCTCGCCCCCGAGGCCGCAGATCGCATGGAGCGCGAAGGGGTGGAGGTGGCCGACCTGCTGGTGGCCCACCCCGTGGCCGTGCCCGGCAGGTACCAGGCGACCATCGACGTGCTCACGAGCCAGCTGGCCGGGGTGACGGCGAGGGTGGGTGCCGGGCGTGCGCCTGGCTGACCTGACCGGCGCCAGGGTCGTGCTGCTCGGCCTGGGAAGCGATGTCACCGCCGCGCTCGATGCCGTGCTGGGCTCGGGGCCTGCCAGCGTGGTGCTGGTGGACGATCGCCACGTGCCGGGATCCGAGGTCGCCGTGGGAGGGCGCACCCTGCGGGTGCTGGGCATGGCGGAGGCAGTTGCCGAGGCCGACGTGCTAGTTCGCTCACCGGGCTTCCCGCGCTACTCCCCAGAGCTGGAGGCCGCGCTCTCGCGTGGAGCCAGGTGCACCACCCCGCTCGACCTGTGGCTCGGCGAGCTGCCAGCCGGCCGGAAGGTCGTGGCAGTCACAGGAACCAAGGGGAAGTCGACCACGGCTTCGATGATCGCCGCGCTCGCAGCTCGCACCGGCCTTGAGGCCGTGGTCGCCGGCAACATCGGCACACCGGTCTTCGAAAGGGGGTGGGACAACGGGGCGGAGGTGGTGGTGCTGGAGGTGTCGAGCTACCAGGCGGCAGACCTGCACCACGTGCCGGACGTAGCTGTGCTCACATCGCTGGCCGAGGACCACGTGGACTGGCACGGCAGCCCCGAGCGCTACGTGGCCGACAAGCTGCGCGTGCTCGCCAACGAGAGCGGGGTGGCGGCCGTCGCCTTCGTGGCGGCACCCGAGGTGAGGGACGCTGTGGTGGCCGCCGGGGTGGTCGGGTGTGAGGTGCGCCTCGTGGACCCCCCCGGCCACGAGGATCCCGCCGTGCCCACCCACGTGGTGAGCAACGCGGCCCTTGCCGTGGCGGTGGTGAACCACCTGGCGGGGAGCCGGCTGAGCGTGGCCGATGCGCTCGCCGTGGCGCCGCTGCTCCAGAGCCGCCTGGAGGTGATCTCTCGTTCGGACGAGATCACCTGGATCGACGACGCCCTCGGCTCGAACCCATCGGCCACGGCCTCGGGCCTGGAGTGGCTGAGGCGCCAGGGCGCTCCCACCGTCGTGCTGGTGGGGGGCTCGGAGCGGGGCGTGGACATCGGCCCCTTGAGGGACGAGGTGGCGATGTGGGCCCCCGGTGCCCTGCTCGCCGTGACGCTGCCCGACAACGGGCCGGCCCTGGCCGGCAGGGCCGGGATGGACGTGGCGGCGGAGGCGGGCTCGGTGGCCGAAGCGGTGAGCCTCGCCCGCAAGATCGTGCACGCGGGCCACGCCGTGCTCTTCTCGCCGGCAGCACCCACCCCCCAGCGCCAGGGCACGTGGCGCGACAGGTCTGCAGAGCTGCGGGCCGCTGTGGGCGCACCGGTGGAGAGCAAGTGAGGCTCACGATCCTCGGTTGCTCGGGCAGCTACCCCGGCCCGGGCTCCGCCTGCAGCAGCTACCTGGTGCAGGGCGGCGGGCGCAACGTGGTGCTCGACATGGGCTCGGGATCGCTGGCGAACCTGCAGCTGCACATCGACATCGGCGACATCGACGCCGTGGTGCTCACGCACCGCCACCCCGACCACTGGGCAGACCTCACGGGCCTGCGGGTGGCCTGGAAGTACGCCCTAGGCCGCGAGGGCCTCCCGGTCTACGGGACGGGCGAGACGATGGCCCTGGCCGACGCCGTGTGCGACGGCGTGGGCCCCACGTTCGACTGGCACGTCCCCACCGGGGCACCCACGTTCGCCCTCGGCGGCATGGAGATGACCTTCGCCCGCACCGACCACTACGTGGAGACCTACGCGGTGCGGCTGGACGAACGAGGCTCCGGGAGGTCGCTCGCGTACTCGGCCGACACCGGCCCGGCGTGGTCGCTGTCGTCATTGGGCACCGGCATCCACACGGCGCTGTGCGAGGCCACCTACCCCACCGACGAGGCGGCCGAGGGGATCTTGCACCTGAGCGCCCGCAGGGCCGGGGAGATGGCGAGGGAGGCAGGCGTGCAGCGCCTTATCTTGACGCACCTGCTCCCGGGGTCCGACGCTGAGGTCCACCGGGCCGCCGCAGCGGAGGCCTTCGGGGCGCCCGTGGAGGTGGCGGAGATAAACGCCTCCTACGAGCTGTGAGCAAGCCGAGCCACCTAGGTCGGCGTCGGTAGATCACGCGATACTGACCACCCACCACACAGAGGAACGACACCTTGAGACCAGACGGCAGGGAGCCAGGAGAGCTGCGCCCCATCACCATCGAGCGTGACTTCACCGACCAGGCCGCCGGGTCGGTGCTCATCTCCGCCGGCCGCACCAAGGTGCTGTGCACGGCCCACGTCGAAGAGGACGTGCCCCGCTGGATGAGGGGGAGCGGCAAGGGCTGGGTGACCGCCGAGTACTCGATGCTGCCGGGCTCGTCGGCGGAGCGCATCCGGCGTGAGGTTTCGTCGGGGAGGCCGTCGGGCCGCACGCAGGAGATCCAGCGCCTCATCGGCCGCTCCCTGCGCGCCGTGTGCGACATGCCGCTCGCCCAGCGCCGTCATGTCGCAC
>CAYNQN010000031.1:0-16808 GCA_964399375.1 uncultured Rhabdothermincola sp.
TCCAGACCCCTGAACAGCCGCTCCATGCCGATGCCCACCAGCGGGGCGAGCACCGCTATCACGATGATCAGTGAGGGGACGAGGGGCACCCCCCACGAGAGGTGCAGCTGCCAATAGGCGAAGGCGGCGAACATGCCGATCGCGCCGTGGGCGAAGTTGAACACGCCCGTCGTGGTGTAGGTGAGCACCAGGCCGCTGCCGATGACCGCGTAGATCGCGGCCGTCGCGATGCCGACGATGGTGAAGCCGAGGAAAGTCTCCACGTATATGCCCCGCCCTGCCTCGAGCCTCTACTACTGCAAGTCGTCCAGGCTCTTGCCCACCTCCGAGAGCTTCGCGCCTGGCGAGTCCTCCTCGAAGATGTTCCCGAACTCCTCCACCAGGCCGCCCAGGTTGCCGGTGTCGCAGTTCCACAGCCCGAAGTTGATGTTCCAGTCGACGATCTCGAAGCCGCTCGTGGTGGCCTTCACCGGGACGAAGCAGCCCACCGGCTGGCCGTCGACGGGTGGGGCGACCGGGTAGAGGCCACCCGCATCCCATACCTCGGTGGCGTTGGCCTCGTCCCAGACGCAGCGGCGGGTTAGGTCGGCCCCGCACGACTTGGCCGACTGGGCGAACATCAGCCACGCCGAGAACGACGTCACGCCCAGCATGGTCTGGCCCTTGCCGTCGGGCAGGTACTTCTCGAACAGGGCCTTGTACGTGGTCATGGCCTCGTTGCCCTCCGACTCGAAGGGAGCGGCGCTCACCTCCACGTACACGGGCATGCTCGACAGGGCGTCGCCGGCCGTCTCGATCAGCAGCGGGTCGTAGATGTTGGGCGTGACGGCTATCCAGTCGAGCGGGTAGTTGATCTGGGCGAGCGACTGGATGAGGAGCCCGAGGTTGTGGGGCTCGCCCAGGTAGTAAAGGCCCTTCACGCCCGAGTCCTTGATCTTCTGGGCGTAGGGCTGCCAGGAGGGTTCACCCACGGCGTTGTACTGGTCGTCGTACACGAGGGTCTGGCCGGAGCGCTGGATGCTGTTGCGGACGCCGTCGCTGGTGGCGTTGATGGAGCTGAGGTTGGCCGTGAGGAAACCCACGTTGCTGCTCGACTCTGGGTACTGGTCCACGAGGAACCGGCCCAGGGCTCCGGCCTGCGAGCCCGAGTTGCGCCCGAAGGGCCACACCCTCAGGTCCGCCCCGAAGCCGTCCGGCGAGGCGCTGAAGGCGTCGAGCGTGGGCAGCATGCAGTTGAGCCGCTCGGTCTGGCCGGTGGTGTCGAACACCCCTCCCCCGCCCACGAGCCAGAAGTCGGTCTTGCAGGCCGCCTCTATGGCGGCGCGGTAGCGGGTGAGGCCGGCGTCGTGCTGGTTCAAGATGAGCTTGCGACCGTTGATCCCACCCAGGTCGTTGCACCAGCTCGTGAAGACGACGCCGGCGTCGAAGAGCTCCTGGTTGAGGCCGGGACGGGCGAAGTTGTTGGGGTCCGAGATGGTCCCGACGGTGATGGTGTCGGCGGTGACGCCGACGCTCCCGGTCGCCGTGTTCTGCTCGCCGTCGGGCGCCGGCCCGCAGACGTCGGTGAGGGTGCCGAAGCGCCCCTCGGAGATGGCCGCTGCTACCTCGGAGTCGCCGACAGGGCCACTGGAGGAGCCCTGCTCCTCGTTGGCTCCCGCGGCGTCGTCCTGGCCGGCCGGGCGTGTGCACGCCCCCACCGTCACGACCATGGCTGCCACCAGGAGAACTGCGCCGATCCGACGTGAAACCTTGCCCCGAACGATCATGTAACCCCCCGCATCTCGAGCGGCCGCCCCGCGTGGCCGAAGTCACACCGTAGCGCGCCCCGCTGACACTCGCCGCAGGGCCAGGTGGGTGATCAGGAGCGGGCGAGCTCCAGGAGGCGCTCCACGTCGGCGGTGTCGAAGGGGTGCCCGAGACCAAGGATGATGTGGTCGGCGCCGGCCTCCAGGTAGCCGTCGAGCTGGTCGATGTCGGCAGGGCTGTTCAACGAAGCCGTGCGCTCCACCTCGGAGGGGTCACGCCCTACCTTCTCGCACCACTCGTCGAGCACGCTGTTCTTGTGCGACCAGCTGTCGAGGGGGCCGAAGGTGTTCCAGCCGTCGGCGTGGGCGGCGACGATGCGCAGGGTCACCTTCTCCCCTGCCCCGCCAACCAGCATGGGCAGGCGACCGATGGGAGGAGGGGGGAGCTTGGGCAGGCGCTCCTTGATGCGCACCATGGCCTGCTCCAAGTAGCGGAGGCGGCCCGGGACATCACCGAACTCGTATCCGTACTCGTCGTAGTCACGCTCGAACCAGCCCGCTCCGATGCCCAGGTACGCACGACCGCCGCTGATGTGATCGACCGTGCGGGCCATGTCGGCGAGAAGGTCGGGGTTCCTGTACGACACCGACGTCACCAGGGTGCCCACCATCGCCTGCGACGTGTCGGCAGCCATCGCCGCCAGCAGGGTCCACCCTTCGAAGTGGTTCCCGTCGTCGGCGCCGAACAGGGGGTAGAAGTGGTCCCAGACCCAGATGGAGTCCACGCCCAGGTCGTCGAGGCGCTTCCAGGCGGCCCGCATGGTGGTGACGTCGGTGTGCTGGGGCCACATCTGCACGCCCACCTTGCACCTCACGGTGCACCACCTTCGGCACCCGCCACCGCAGCCTCGGCTTGCCCTGCCTGGGCCACCTCTGCTGGCGCCTCGCCGTCTCGGTAGAAGATGTAGAGCTCTTCGACGGCCTCCCTGAGGCCCGCCGTGTCGGCTCCCGGAGCCAGCCTGACGGTGGCAACGTTGCCGTTCACGTGGATGCTCTCGATGCCGCCCCGGGCGAAGAGCGCACGGGCCAGCAGCGCGGCGGGCGTGTCGCCCTCGGCCTGCTCGATCGAGTCGAAGCGCTCGTGGCCCATGCCGGTGAGAACCCTGTTGGTCTCGAAGCGGACGATGCCCGCCCTGGCCGATGGCTTCTCGATGACGGTGACGGGCTGGCCCATACGTGGAAGCTACCGGGCCTGAGCTTGCTCGGTCGAGACCTGCGAGGCGCCACCTGGGACGCCACCGGCCTGCTCGTCGTGAACAGCCACGCCCCACGCCACGGCCACGGCCAGCGCTATCGAGACGACCCCCAGGGCCGCATGGACCACCTTGAAGCCCACGGCGTGGTCTGCGATCGATATCAACACGATGCGCACCACCCAAACGACCGTCGTCCAGGCGGCGAAGGCGTAGAGCATCGTGCGCATCCAGCCCTCGAGGTCGCCGTTCCAGGTGCGGGCGAGCACCACCACCGACGCCACCACGAAGGCCAGGAACACCACCGAGATGAGGGTGGACACCACCTTGGCGGCGGTCGTCTCGTCCGCGCTCGACCAGGCGTTGAACAACCGCGTGACCCACACGTAGGCGGTCCACGCGGCCAGCACACCCAGCACCCACCACAGCGACCTCGGCATCGCCTCACCGTAGCTTCGGCCGCCTCGTGGGCCCCCATCCGCGCTACTGGATGAGGGCCTGGATCTCGACGACCTTCACCGGTTGCGTGGACGTGCGGGTGATGGGGCCGAGAGAGCCAGACGAGCCGTCGGTGGCCGTCCACGAGACGTCGTAGGAGACGGTGGCACTCACCTCGTAGACCCCGCCCGGCTCGTGGGTGGAGGGCCAGATGTAGGTGTGAGCGCACTCGGTGACCTGCTCGTCCGCCGGCCGGGTCGGGTCGAAGAACCTGCCGGGGCCGTCGCAGCTCACCTCTGCTCCGTCGCCGAGGCTCCAGGTGACCGCAGTGGGCGTGGCGGTCACGGTGGCGGTGACGTTGGATACCGCGGCTGACGCCGAGGTGGCCCGCCAGGGCGAGCCCACCGCCAACCAAGTCGTGATGCCCACCACCTGGTCGCCAGGTGGGTTGAGCACGAGGTCTGGGCCGGGGAGGTCGAGCTGCTCCAGGGCACGCTCCGCGGCTCGCTCCCCGCCCAGGATGCCGCCCAGAGGATCACCAGGGTCGTAGAGCACGAAGCGCTCCTGAACCTGGGTGCCGCTGCGATCGTGGCACCTCAGCGCGTAGAGGCGACCGGGCCTGGGTGTCGTGGGTTCGGGCTCGACCGCCACCGCCTCGTACACCGTGGAGATGTCGACGGTGCCGTGGTAGGCGCAGGTCCAGCTCGGGCCTGAGCCGCCCCCCGGCCGACGCCAGTCGCCGATTGCTCCATCGGGTCCCCGCACCGCTATCGCCACCGGGGTGCCGTCGACGATGCTGCCACCTGTCTCGTTGTTGTCATCTTCGAAAGCGGCCCGGGCAACGTCGAAACTCGGCGACACGAAAGGAGAGAACAGGGTTCCGACAACCAGAGCGATCAGAAAGCGTCGCACGGCACGGCCCCCACGACGCTCTCGAGGACGACCACATCCTCGACCTTCCAAACACCATCGAGTACGAGCGTCGCCTCACTCCGCTTCGAAACAACTCGTGCGTCGAGGATCTCTCCCTGTGACGAGACGATGAGCCCGTCGTCGATCGAGCAATCGTCCACGACGGCTCGGTCCCCGGTCATGTGCCTCACCGACGCGTCGTGCATGGCGAGGGTCCCGGGCGGCCTCCTGAACGTCACGCCCTGGGCGAGGTTCTCCGTGATGCTCGCCCGCGCCCGATCGAGCGCCTTGCCCGTGTAGTAGCGCTCCAGGCCGGGGTGGGCCGGATCGGGCGGGCTGTTGGCAGCCAGCCAGGTGTCCCAGTAGCCGTGGTAGGCCGCGAGGATGGCCTCCTGGTCCAACGCGGCGCCCGATCCCTCGCCGGGGACGCCCGAGGCAGGCAGCGGGACCGGGGGCACCGAGGTGGGCTGTGGGATGCCCTCCATCCCCTGCGCGCACCCAGCCAGCGCCAACGCCGTCGCCAGCACGGCTGCCGGCACCCCGGCCCCGAACCCTCCTCGCCGATCGATCTCCATGGCCTCCAGGGCCTTCATCGCCCACTTCACCGTCTTCACCCCCGGGTGGCTCGACCCATACGTTTGTATCCAGAGCCTATGAGCTATTTCCTTCGACATTCAAGTGGCTCATTTCACACTCCTTGCGTCTGTCAAGATCTGTCCAGGAGGCGGACGCCGAACCTGGGAGGTTGGGATGGCTGGCGTGCCCACACTCGAGGAGTTCCGTGAAGAGGTGGTGGGATTCCTGGACGCGAACGCCCAGGCACGCCCCGCCGAAGACGAGAACCGGCCCTTCAAGTGGGGGGAGGGCAGCGACAAGGTGGCGATCTTCGACGAGATCGACCCGGACGAGGAGCGTGCCGCCCTGGCGAAGGCCAAGGAGTGGAGGGCCAAGCGCTACGACGCCGGCCTGGCGTGGATCACGGGCCCCATCCCCTACGGCGGCCGTGAGCTGCCGAGCGCCTACGACGACCTCTACTCCAGCCTGGAGCGCTCGTACCTAGCGCCCAGCCAGGCCTTCTTCGGCATCGGCCTGGCCATGGTGGTGCCCACCATCCTGGGCCACGGCACCGACGAGCTGAAGGAGCGCTGGCTACCCCCGCTCGTTCGGGGCGACCTGGTGGGATGCCAGCTCTTCAGCGAGCCCGGCGCCGGCTCCGACCTGGCGAGCCTCCAGACCCGGGCAGTGCGCGACGGCGACGAGTGGCTGGTCACCGGCCAGAAGGTCTGGACGTCCAACGCCCACTTCAGCGACGTCGGCGAGATCATCTGCCGCACCAACCCCGACGCACCCAAGCACCGCGGCCTCACGGGCTTCATCGTCGACATGCACGCTCCCGGGGTGGAGGTGCGGCCCCTGCGCCAGATGACCGGCGGGACCTCGTTCAACGAGGTCTTCTTCGACGAGGTGCGGGTGCCCGATGCCAACCGCCTGGGTGACGTCGACGGCGGCTGGTCGGTGGCTCTCACGACCCTCATGAACGAGAGGGCCGCCATCGGGGGCGGCATGGGCACCTCGATGAGCAGCGGTGGCGCCAGCCGCAACACGGTGAGCAGGATCCGCGAGCTCTGCCAGCAGACGGGGGTGGAGGATGATCCCATCGTGCGCGACAGGCTCGCCGACGCCTACATCCGGTTCCGCACGGCGCAGCTCACCAACGAGCGGGTCATGGCACGGGTCCTCTCCGGCCAGGCACCCGGTCCCGAGCTCTCCATCGCCAAGCTCGCCCTCACCTCCAACCTCTGGCGGGCCGTGAACCTCGTGGAGGAGATCCTCGGCCCGAGGGCGGCAGCCGACACGGGCGAGTGGGGCACCTACGCGTGGACCCAGCTCTTCCTGGGCCTTCCCGGGCTCAAGATCGCAGGGGGCTCCGACGAGGTGCTGCGCAACGTGATCGCCGAGAGGGTGCTGGGCATGCCGAAGGACCCCGGCATCGACTCGAGCGTCCCGTTCAAGGACCTGCTCGTCGGAACCCAGGACACCTGACCCCGTTTGACTCCGTCTTGGCACACGATCGCGCTGTTTCGAGCGCGATCGTGTGCCAAGAAGTCCGGGGGGTCGGAGGTCGGGGGGTCGGGGGGTCCCGGGGTTGGGGGCGCTAGAGCCCGGGCAGCGTGAGCTGGGGGTTCACCGGGGCCAGCCGCGGGCAGCCGGTCCACGGGATCGACTCCATGAACACCCAGCTGCGGCGGTGGATCGTGGTGGGCCCCGTGCCCGCCAGGGCCATGCGGTGGCGGGGGCAGGGGTAGCCCTTGTTGGAGTCGAACGAGTACCCCGGGAAGTTCGGCGACTCCGCCCGCATGATCCGGTCGCGGGTCACCTTCGCCACGATCGACGCCGCTGCGATCGAGAGGCATCTGGCGTCGCCCTTCACGACCGTGCGCGAAACGCCGCCCCCCACGAAGTCCCAGCGGCCGTCCAGCAGCACACGCCCCGGCGCCACGCCCAACCCCTCCAGCGCCCGCCGGGCCGCCAGCCGCTGCGCCTCCGACATCCCCAGGGCGTCGCACTCGGTGTGGCTGGCCGCCCCCACCGCCCAGGCCATCGCCCAGGTGGTGATGCGGTCGAACAGCGCCTCACGCTCGCGCTCGGTGAGCATCTTGGAGTCGCGGATCTTGTAGACGCGCCGGTCGCGGGGCACCACCACGGCACCCACCATCAAGGGCCCGGCCCAGGCGCCCCTGCCCACCTCGTCGACCCCCACCACCACGTCGTGGCCCTCGTCCCACAGCTCGCGCTCGAGCGCCAACGAAGGCGAGCGACCCTTCAGGGCCCTGCGCAGGACCGGCGCCGTCGTGCTCACGGCCGGAGCCACGCGGGCCTCGGGGCGGCGTGACCGTCGACGGCGCGCAGAACGAACATGGAGGTGGGTCCCATGTCCTTCAGCTCGTGCGAGCCCAGCGATCGCAGCACGAAGCGGGCGTCGCCCTCCACAGCACCGGCGACCTCTTCGGAGACCACCACCGAGCCCGGGTATGCGAAGGTCACCAGGCGGTTGGCCAGGTTCACGACGTGGCCGTACACGTCCCCGTCGCGCTCGAGCACCGGACCGGCGGCCAGACCCACCCGCACGTCCGACAGCTCGGGGTCGTCGCGGAACCGGGCGGCCAGCTCCAGCGCCAGCTCCGCCCCCTCGCGCAGCTCCTCGTGCATGAACATGACCTCGTCGCCGATCATCTTCACCACACGCCCCCCGTGGGCAGAGACCACGTCGAACGAGACGGCCTCGAACCTGCCGACCACGTGCGCCAGGTCCTCGTCGCTCAGCTGCTGGGTGCGGGCGGTGAAGCCCACGAGGTCGGCGAAGCCCACCAGCACCCCCTCGGCCCCCTCGGCCTCGGCCCGCATGATGCGGCGGCGGGCGGCGGCTGCCAGCTGCCTGCGCCACACGAACTCCATGACCTTGGGCAGCAACGTCACCATCTCCAGGCTCCGCCTGGCCGTGAGCATGGGGATGCGGTCGAGTTCGCCGTCGGCGCCGTGGGCCCGGCTACCCACCCCCCAACCCAGGCGGATCGACTCCACCTGGGCGTTGGCGATCTTGGCCATGGCCGAGCCCACGACCCGAGCCATCTGGAGGGCCAGCTCTGGCTCCAACAGGTCCTCGTCGATGAACGACACCAGCGAGCCGAGCAGCTCCACGTCGAGCCGGCCGAACAGCTTCTCCCCCGGCCGGGGGTCGGCGAAGCCCAGGGCCCGCCAGTAGGCGCGGACCTGCTCCAGGCTCACACCCGACAGGGCTGCCACCTCCACGACGTCGAGGTTGCGGTCCTCGGCGAGCACGAACTTCTCCAGGCCCAGGAGCTCGAGGGTGCCGTCGCTCTGGGCCTGGGCCACCTCGTCGGCGGGCACGCCCAGCTCCACGAGGATCTGGGGGAGGTCGATCTCTTCTCTCATCCTGGCTCTTCGTTCATCCTGGGGACGATGATGCCAGGAGAACCTCTCCCCGGGGCGCTGTGGTCGACCAGTCGGGGTCGAGGCTCGGTGCCGTGAGGGTCACGGTGCCCACACCGGCGTGAGGGCGCAGCTCCCACAGCAGGGCCGGACGGCTCCCGTGCCAGCGCACCGCGTAGCCGAAGGTCCCGAAGACGGTGGGCAGGTCGTGGACCTCCCATCCCGCGCCATGCCAATCCCGCGGCACCCCCTCGGCCAGCACCAACCCCGAGCGGTCCTCGCGCACCAGCATCCGCCGCACCTCGTCGTAGACGGTGCTCCCCGCCAGCGGCGCGGGCCTGGGTGGCGGCACCGACCCCGCCGGCGCCCCCGCGCTCATCGAGGGCTGCCCGCTCTCGTCCAGCAGGGCCTGGGCACGGCTCGACGTCAACGAGGCCATCAGCCGCGCATCGGGCAGCTCGAAGCGGGGGCCCTCCTCCAGGTGGCGCGCCCAACCCCTCACCACGTCGTCGGCGCCCGGGAAAGAGGTGGGAACGACGAGCTCGTCGGGGGAAGCTCGGCGCATGGGGAGCACGAGGCGGATCTTGGCCGTGTGGGGCAAGGGGTATATGGCCGCTGCGCTCGCCGCTCCGTAGGTGCTGACGGCCCGCACCGGTAGCTCCGAGCCGGCCTCGCCCCGGGTCACGGTGCCGAGCACTCCCCCCTCGGCGCCCGAGGCAGCCGCTGCCCTGTTGGGTGCTCTCGGCAGCCACACCGCCGCCGAGCCGTTGGCGACGATCCAGCGATCCCCCACCTCCAGCTCGTACACACCCGGGTGACCCACGGCGGGAGCGGGGGGTAGCACGGCGAAGGCCACGGCGAACGGAACCGCCGTGCGGTTCTCCACCTCCACCAGCACCCAGCTCTCACCTCCCGCCGACGCGGCGAAGGCCCTGTGAACAGCGTCGCCGCCGGGAACTCGCATCGACGTCTCCACCACCGGTGCCCCGTCCACGCAGTGCTGGCGCACCGCCACCTCCTCGGAGGGCAGGTGCCAGCGATCGTCGGCCCCGATCCACCAGTCGAGCGACCAGCCGTCGGGCGAGGGAGTCACCTTCCCGGCGCTTTCCACCACTGCTCTCTCGGGATGGCCGAGCGTGCCGAGCCGCACCACCTGCTCCATGCTCGTCACGCGATCAACTGAGGTCGCGCAAGCCGTGCATCTCGTGGCGCTGCCGGCGGTCGAGCAGCCGGGAGTACGCCTCGGCCGCCGAGGTCTCGCCCTTCACCACGGCATCGATCTGTTCGGCTATCGGCATCTCCACCCCGTGCTTGCGACCCAGCTCCACCATCACGGCCACCGTGCGCACGCCCTCGGCCACCATCCGGGTACCGGCCAGCACCTCGGCTATGTCGCGGCCGCGGCCCAGCTGCTCACCCACGTTGCGGTTGCGGCTCTTGCGGCTCGTGCACGTGACGACCAGATCGCCGATGCCGGCCAGGCCGGCGAAGGTGAGGGGCTCGCCGCCCATCTCGGTGCCCAGGCGGCTCAGCTCGGCGAGACCGCGCGTGATCACGGCGGCACGGGTGTTGTCGCCGGTGCCGAGGCCGTCTGCGATGCCCGATGCGATGGCGATCACGTTCTTGAACGCGCCGGCCACCTCGCATCCGATCACGTCGTCGTTGGTGTAGACGCGGAACCAGTCGGTCGCGAACACGTCCTGCAGCTGCTCGGCGATGGTGAGATCGCTCATGGCGAGCACGCTGGCCGCCCCGTGGCCGTCGAGGATCTCGCGAGCCAGGTTCGGGCCGGTCAGCACCCCGCACGGGTGCCCAGGAAGGACCTCGGCGATCACCTCGGTCATGCGCTGGCGGGTGCCCTGCTCCAGGCCCTTGGCAAGGCTCACCACGGGCACCCATGGGCCGATCACGTCGGCCACCTCCACGAGCGTGTCCCTGAACCCGTGGGAGGGCACACCCATCACCACTACCTCGGCGGCGCCCGCCGCCTCTGCCATGTCCGCCGTTGCCCGAAGCGACGGGTGGAGCTGAGCCCCCGGTAGGTACCGGCTGTTCGTGTGGGTGGTGTTGATCTCGGCCGCCACGGCGGGGTCGCGCGCCCACAGGGTCGTGGGCACGTCGTGGGCGAGGAGGTGGGCGACGGTCGTCCCCCACGATCCAGCACCCACCACCGCAGCCGGGATTCGCATGCGACAACCTTACGACCCCTTCCCCCAGTCTCCCGCTCCGTGCGCTGGGCACCGGTCATCGGGTGCAACGCCCCGAGCGCCGGCCGACCGGCTGCGGAGCCCCAGCTGGCTCACTCGGCGGGCCGGGTCCATAGACTCGCCCCCATGGACGCTCGGCCACCGGGTTCTACGCTCGGACCAGGATCGGGCCCAGCCGTGCTCGTGCCCGTGAAGGCCTTCCGCGAGGCCAAGCTGCGCCTTGCCCCCGCGCTCAGCCGCGCCGCCAGGGCAGCGCTCATCCGCTCGATGGCCACCCGGGTGGTGCACGCAGCGGGCGCCCTGCCGGTGGCGGTGGTGTGCGACGACCAAGAGGTGGCCGACTGGGCCATATCGGTGTCGGCGCAGGTCATATGGCGACCGGGACGTGGCCTCAACGCCGCCGTGGCCGACGGAGTGGAAGCGCTCGCAGCAGCGGGCCACGACCAGGTGATCGTGGCCCACGCCGACCTGCCGCACGCCCGCGACCTCACGTGGCTCGCGGGCCTGGAGGGCGTGACGCTGGTGCCGGACCGCCACGACGACGGCACGAACGTGGTGGCCCTTCCCTCTGCCGCCGGCTTCTGCTTCGCCTACGGGCCAGGCTCCTTCGCCCGCCACCGGAAAGAGGCGGGAAGGTTGGGCCTGACGCTTCGCATAGTGCGCGAGCCCCGCCTCGGCTGGGACGTGGACCACCCCGAAGACCTCAGGCCCCCCGCATGGAACACCTGAGCGGGCGCGAGGGCCGATGGAGCGCCTGAGCGGGCTGGACGCCGGCTTCCTGGCGATGGAGACCTCCACGTCGTTCATGCACGTGGGGAGCCTCATGATCCTCGATCCGTCCACCGCCCCCGGCCGCTTCGACTTCGACGCCATCCACGACCTCTACGCGTCCCGGCTGCACCAGGCCCCGCCCTTCCGGCGCAGGATCGTGGAGGTGCCGCTCGGCCTGCACCACCCCGTGTGGGTGGAGGACCCCGGCTTCGATCTCGACCGCCACCTGCGCCACATAGCCGTGCCCTCCCCCGGCGACATGGGTGAGCTGTGCGAGCTGGCCGGCCACCTCATGGCCATCCCCCTCGATCGCACCCGGCCCCTGTGGGAGAGCTGGCTGATCGAGGGCCTCGACGACGGGCGCGTGGCGCTGCTCACCAAGGTGCACCACGCCGCCATCGACGGAGCGGCGGGCGAGGAGCTGATGACGGCGCTCCTCGACACCACCCCCGACGTGCCCATGCCGCCCACCAGCGACCCCTGGACCCCCGAGCCCATCCCGAGCGACGCCGCGCTGATGGCCCATGCCCTGGCCGATCTGGCCCATGCCCCCCTGAAGGTGGCCGCCAACGTCCGCGACACGGTGGACGCCGGCACGCGCCTGAGGGAGGTCAACCGCGACGAGGGCCACGCCTCACCCCCGTCGCCCTTCAGCGCCCCCCGCACCTCTTTCAACGCCACCCTCAGCTCCCGGCGCTCGTACGCCGTGGCCAGCCTGGCCATGGACGACGTCAAGGCCGTGGCCCAGCGGGCCGATGCCAAGGTGAACGACGTGGTGCTGGCGGTCTGCTCAGGCGCCCTGCGCCGCTACCTCGACTCCCGGTTGGAGCGGCCCTCGGGTGCGCTCGTGGCCATGGTCCCCATGTCCACCCGCAGCCCGCGCGGCGAAGGGCACGGCACGAGCTCGGCCGGCAGGGTGGGCAACCAGATCTCGCCAGCTCTCACCGACCTCGCCACAAACGTGGACGACCCCGCCGAGCGCCTCGCCGCCGTGAAGGCGGGTATGGCCGCCGCGAAGGAGCTGCAGAGCACGATCGGGCCGGGCACGCTCATGCGCTGGGTCGACATCGCACCCCCCATCCTCACCGGGCCGGCCGCCACGGCCTACTCGCGCCTGCACGTGGCCGACCGCCACAACCCCCTGTTCAACGTCACCATCTCGAACGTGCCGGGCCCGGCCATGGCGCTCTACCTGGCGGGGGCCCGGGTCGACACGATCTTCCCGGTGGGGCCGATCTTCCACGGGAGCGGACTCAACATCACGACCCTCAGCTATCGGGACCGCATCGACTTCGGCTTCCTCACCTGCCCGGACCTGCTGCCCAACCCCTGGGCCCTGGCGCGCTTCACCTCCGAGTCGCTCGCCGAGCTGGCCGAGCTCGGCGACGCACCGGTCTGACTTCGGGGTCGGCCACAGGTACCCTCCTGCCCGTGTCCCCAGCTCGCGAGGACGCCCCCCACCCCCCTCACCTCTCCAGGCGGAAGCTGCTGGTGGCGGCGGGGTTCGGCGCCGCCAACGTGTTGCTCCTGCGCGCCCTGGGGCCCACCGGCACCTCGGCGGCTCAACCGGGCGGGGTGCGGGTGACCGGAGAGCCCGAACCTCCGCCGGGCCCGCCGGCGATGGCCGGCGCCGCCCCTGCGCCGCCGGCAACCCACGTCTTCGACCGGGTGATCGTGGGGGGCAGGGTCATCGACCCCGACACCGGGTACGACGCCGTGGCCAACGTGGGGATCGACGGGAACCAGATCACGTCCATCAGCACCGACCCGCTCAACGGCAGGGCCAGCATCGACGCCAAGGGCCTCGTGGTCTCGCCGGGCTTCATCGACATCCTCTCCTACGAGCCGATCCCCCACGGCGTCTGGTTCAAGGTCGCCGACGGAGTGACCACCAACCTGTGCATGCACGGCATCAACAACACGGCGCAGGGCTTCTTCGGCTTCTTCGGCCGCGACGACCAGCGCCCACCCGTCAACTACGGCGGCGCCTTCGACGACCCGTTCATCCGCAGCGAGATTCTCGACATACCCAACAGGGCCGCCACCGCCGACCAGAGGGCACAGCTGGAGGCCGCCTTCGAGGAGGGGATACACGACGGCTGGCTGGGCGTGGATGTGGAGCCCGAGTACACGCCCTACGTGACGGCCGAGGAGATCACCGGCCTCGGGAGCGTCGCCGCCCGCTACGGGCTGCCGCTGTTCTCCCACATCCGCTACTCGTCGCCCACGCCTGCCGACCAGAGCAGCCTGGTGGCGATCGACGAGCTGTTGAAGGTGGCCACCGACACCGGCGTGGCGGTGCACATCGACCACATCACCTCCATGGCCACCCACGTGATGGAACCGGCCATAGCCAAGGTCGACGAGGCCCGCCGCCAGGGACTGGCGGTGACCGCCTGCCTCTACCCGTACGACTTCTGGGCCACCACCCTCGCCTCCGAGCGCTTCGCCCCCGGTTGGCAGCAGCGCTTCGGCATCACCTACGACGACCTGGAGATCCCCGGCACCGACGAGCGGATCACCGAGTCGAACTTCGAGCGCCTCAGGGCCGACAACGTGCTCGTGGCCGCCCACGCCATCCCCGAGGCCGACGTGAGGGCAGCCCTGCTCGCGCCCTGGACGATGATCGGCAGCGACGCGATCCTCGAGCCGGGCAACAACAACCACCCCCGCTCCACGGGCTGCTTCACCCGCACCCTCGGTCGCTACGTGCGCGACGAAGGGGTGCTCACGCTGCCCGAAGCCCTATCCAAGATGACCATCCAGCCAGCCCGGTGCCTGGAGGGCAGGTCGTCGGCCATGACCCGAAAGGGCAGGCTCCAGATGGGGGCAGATGCCGACATCACGGTCTTCAACCCCGACACCGTGGGCGACCGCTCCACAATCTCCAATCCGGCCCAGGCTGCTGTGGGTGTCGAGTACGTCCTCGTGGGGGGCCAACTCGTCAAAGAACGTGACGTCCTCCACAAGGACGTCACACCGGGCCAGCCGGTGAAGCCCGACGTCTGACCAGGTCAGAGAATACGAGATGGGCCCACCTCCGAGACCGATGAGCAGCATGACCCCCAGCGTCACCAACACATGCCGAGCAAACGGATCGGTGATAGACAATGGCGCAGGCTTTTGACGCCTGTAGACCCAGCAAGCAACACTGGCCAAGCACCAGTCCCGTCGACCCGAGAGGCATAGTCCCATGGCAGCTCGCAAGGCGATTCACGCCTATCTCAGCAACGAGGCACACGACAACTGGCACGAGTTCGCCGCCGAGAACGGCGTCTCGGTCTCCGGCCTGCTGGAGGCGATCGCCGAAGACTGGAACCAGCGGCTGAAGGCGGCCAAGCCCTCCAAGGACACGGAGGCCCTCATCAAGGAGGCTCGCCGGATCGACGCCGTGAGGCGCCGGCGGGGCCGGGGCTGACCCAACCCAGCCGTCGGGTCCGGCTCCCCAGGGGCCGCTACCCGAACATCTCAGCCGGAAGAGCTCTCCAGGAAGTCGACCAGCCGAGGGTCCTCCACGATGTCGCCTGCCGCCATCGCATCGCGCAGGCGCTCGTCGGTGATGCACATCTGAGCCCAAACGCCGTCGAGGCTCCCCTCGCTGCGGCGCGTGTCGAGCAGCTCCCGCCAGTGCCACACGATGTCTTCACCGAAGTCGGGGTTGCGCTCCACCGCCTCGGTGCCCACGACCACCTTCGACTCCACCTGCTGGCGGGTGCGCCAGGGGAAGTGGAAGATCTCCAGGCGACCGTCGTCGACGGTGCCGCCGGAGAGCCCTTCCACGCTGTGGTTGCCCATGGCCACGATCACTTCGGGAGCGGCCCTGTGGCAGACCTTGGGACCCATGGGCTTTCCGTCCCAGTGCTCCGAGCGCACCATGCGCCAGCGCATGCGCCGGGCGAAGGGCTCGTCGCTGTCGGGCCTGGCCACGAAGTTGTAGCGCCAGGCCACCACCGTGGCGATGTCGTCGGGAACGGCTGCGAGGGTGCTGCGCAGGTCTCCCTCGGCGGGCCACCAGAACTCGTCGCCGTCGCCGTTGATCACCCAGTCGGCCTGGTGGTCGGTGGCCGCCATGCGCGCCATGCGCGTGACCCATCGTGACTGCGCGTAGTCGTCGTCGAGCTCCACGATGAGCGTGAGCCGCCCTTCACGCTCGTAGCGCTCCAGCACGTCCCGGGTTCCGTCGACCGATCCGTTGTCGGTGGCGATCACGTGGTCCACGCCGTTGGCCAGGTGGTAGTCGAGCACGGCCTCGATGGTGTCGATCTCGTCGCGCACCAGCAGCGTCAGCACCACCCTGGGGCCCGAAGGCTTCCCCCTCCGGCCGAACAGTGGGCTCATGCCGGCGCTCCCCCACCCCTCACGAGGTCCCGTGCCATCTCGAGGGCCTCGGGCACCGAGGTGGCCTTGTGGGTCAGGGGGCTGGAGGCGGTCGTGACGTCGATCAACTGGTGGACCTTCCCGTAGGAGTTGTCGAGGACAACGGAGGGTATTCCTGCCAGGAAGGCCAGCACGTGACCGTGAAGGCGGTCGGTCACCACCACCCTGCCCCGGCTGAGCATCTCCAGCGCCCGGCGCACCCAGCCCTGTGCCAGCGGCTTGAACGTGGCTACCGAGAGAGCGTGCACGATGCCCCGTTGCGGGCGCACGGGCTCGCCTCCCCCGCCGAGGAGCTTCACGTTGAGCCGGTAGGCCAGCCGTGCCCGTCGCCCTGGTGGCCAGGGGCCCTCGCCGGGCAGCGGGTGCAGCCAGTCGACCACCTCCACGTCGGGGTTGGGGGGCGGTCCCTCGTGGAAGCGCTCGGGGTCGGTGCGCGAGAGCCACACGATGTCGACCTGGGGTTCGGTCGTTCGCTCGAGCGGCCCGAGGCTGAAGACCAGGTCGGGGCAGTAGGCCACGGTGGCCTCGAACGAGCTCTTGGCGATCTCGACGCTGGCCACGTCGCGGCAGAGGATGGTGGTTGCACCCTGGGCCGCCACTAGGCGGGCGAAGCGATCCTTGTTGGCCTGGTCGGCGAAGTGGATGCTCTGGGGCAGCTGGAGGATGGGCCTCCCCTGGTAGCCGGCCATCACCCGCTCGCGCAGCGCCTGCTGGCTGCCAGGGCCGGTGTAGAGGTCGCCCAGGTTGCCGCCCGCGTTGAGCACGATCGTGCCCCTGGGTACCGCCCGCTCGAAGGCGGCGGCGTCGAACCCGTTCGACCCGCAGCGGTAACGCAGCCCCCCGGAGAGCTGGCTCACCAACTGGTCGGCTGCCAGCCACAGCGCCGAGTCGCCGGCGTTGCGGTGGTGCGGGAAGTTGAGGAGCGCCGCCGGTGAGGTGGCGTCCAGGTGGGCTCCGATCACCGACCGGGTCTCGGCCCTCAACCGCTCGATCAAGTCGATCCTGTCGTCACCGTCACCCACCGCCGGAGCTTACTGACGGGTCCTGCCCCGGCTCGGCGTTCTAACGAGGGAGGCCGGGGCGTGAGCCCCGGCCTCCCTCAGTTGGTCTCTGCTCTTGGGCTACAGCTCGGTGGGGATCACCGTGGTGTAGCG
>CAYNQN010000032.1:0-15334 GCA_964399375.1 uncultured Rhabdothermincola sp.
GACACCATCTGCCTCTTCATCAACCAGCTGCGCGAGAAGATCGGCGTGATGTTCGGCTGCTTCTCCTACAACACACGCGTCACGTTGGCGGATGGCACACAGGAGAAGATCGGGAAGATCGTCAATCAGAGGATGCCCGTCGAGGTGCTCTCCTACGATTCAGAGCTGGACGCGGTGGTGCCGAAGCGTGTCGTGAACTGGTTCGACAACGGTCGGACGGACGACTTCCTGAAGTTCACGGTCGCCAAGCCAGGTGGAAACGGACGGGCTCAGTTCTCTTGCACGCCCAACCATCAGATTCGCACGCCAGGCGGTTGGCGAGAAGCACAGGAGTTGAGCGTCGGCGACCGAGTTCTACAGTCCGTGACGCACCTTCTCTCAGATATGCAGTGGCAGGTTCTCCTGGGGGGCCTCATGGGCGACGGAGCGCTCTCGCCCTCACGAAGTGGGCATGCCGCTCGCTTTCGCTGGGGTCATGGTGCCAAGCAGGTCACGTATGGCGATTGGAAGGCGTCCCTGTTCGGAAACCTCTCGGTGTCTCGCTCGATCAACTCACGAGGGGCCGTCTTCCACGACATGCAACCTCTCTCAGAGCTGGCTGCCCTGCGCGAGGCGGTCTATGTGGGAGGCAAGAAGGTTCTCAGCCACGACTACCTGAAGCAGCTCACGCCGCTGTCGTTGGCGATCTGGTACATGGACGACGGCTCCTTTGCTTCTAGGGCGAAAGGCCTTCAGGAGCGCACCAGGGACGGCAGTGGACGATCTGAGATCTGCGTGGAGGCCCTGGACCCCTCTAGTCGCCAGCGCCTGGTCGAATATCTCTCAGACACATGGGACTTACGGGTGAAGCTGAGCATGCGTGGCAAGCAGCAGAAGGCCGTGATCACCTTTCCGAAGTCCGAGACCGAGAAGCTCCACGCTCTCATAGCGCCCTTCATCCATCCGTCGATGGACTACAAGCTCCTTCCGCGCTATCGAGGGCGCTTTGGTGTTGAGCCGACCTTCGCTCCGGCCAGGGCGGCTCTCGTTCCCATGCCGATCCTGGAGATTGGCAAGAGGCCACCATCAAGGAGCAACCACCGCTTCGACATCGAAGTGGAGGGCACTCACAACTACTTCGTCGATGGGGTGATGGTCCACAACTCGCCCGAGACCACGCCGGGCGGCAGGGCGCTCAAGTTCTACTCGTCGGTCCGGCTCGACATCCGCCGCATCGAGGCCATCAAGGACGGCGTCGAGGTGGTGGGAAACCGCACCCGCGTGAAGGTGGTCAAGAACAAGGTCGCCCCGCCCTTCCGGCAGTGCGAGTTCGACATCATGTACGGCAAGGGCATCAGCCGCGAGGGCTCGCTCATCGACATCGGTGTCGACCAGGGCATCGTGAAGAAGTCGGGGGCCTGGTTCACCTACGAGGGTGAGCAGCTCGGTCAGGGCAGGGAGAACGCCAAGCAGTACCTCACCGACAACCCGGAGGTGATGGTGGAGATCTCCGAGCGGATCCGCACCGCCATGGGCCTCGGCGACACTGAGGGAGAGGCTCCGGCCGACGAGTTCACCGAAGCCGACGACGAGCCCATCTCCATCGAGAGCTGACCCCTTCGAGAAGTGTACCACGTACCCGTGGTACACTTCTCGAAGTGAACTTCATGGAAGCACTCGATCAGATCGACAAGCTCCTCGACGCGGATGACGGTTCGACGGTCAACACCTCGATGCGGCTCCCAGTCACGTTGCGAGATGCAGCAGCCTTGGCCGTCGATCACCTCGGCGTGGCCCCTTCCACCACCGCTCTGACGGCCACGGCTCTTCGCGCAGCGTTGGAGACGGCGCTGATGGAGGCCTCGCTCGAAGCGCACTACGAGCAGCATCCTCATGCCCGTCCCTCCATCGCAGAGGTTGCCCTCGCTCTGGCTGCCCAAGACGGTTCTCCGCTGGCGAGTCAGCCGGCTGCGATCGAACGAGCCGCCGAGGAGCTCATAGCTCTTCACCCGGATGCGGATGCCGACGACGTGTTGCTCTGGGCCGAAGCGCAGCAGGCGGTGGCGTGAGGACCATCATCTTCGACAACGAAGCGGTCCAGGCCCTCGTCGAGCCGCTTCACCCGAAGCACGGCGTTGTCATAGCGCACCTGGCCGCCGGAGTGCTTCGGCGGCGCAAGGGCTCGACCGTCGAGGCCGTCGTGCCGACGACAGTCCGGGTCGAGGCCGGCTGGGACCGCTCCGATCCGTCGGCATCAGGGGTCAACCGCCTCCGGGTGCTCGATGCACCACTCGATCAGCTGACGGCGGACCTTGCTGCCGCCATCGCACGAGAGACTCGCCTCGGTGTCACCGACGCTCACGTTGGCGCCGTGGCTCGATCCCGTCCGGGTGATGTCGTCATCCTGACCAGCGATCCCAGAGACGTCGTGATGGCCTCCACCCCCAAGCCGGTCACAGCGATCCGGGTCTGAGGTCCGCCCCTGTCCGGCGTAGATCGAGACCACCGTCCCTGTCGATGCCGCTGCGGTAGCCCCTAACCTTGGGGGCCGTGAGCAGGAAGTACTTCGTCCGCACCTTCGGGTGCCAGATGAACGAGCACGACTCCGAGCGGTTGGCGGGGCTGCTGGAGGCCGACGGCATGGTCGCGGCCGACGGCCCCGACGACGCCGACGTGGTCGTGCTCAACACCTGCTGCATTCGCGAGAACGCCGACAACAAGCTCTACGGCACGCTGGGCCACCTCAAGTCGCTCAAGGACGAGCGGCCGGGCATGGAGATCCTCGTAGGGGGGTGCCTCGCCCAGAAGGACCGGGAGCTCATGGCCGAGAGGGCTCCCTACGTCGACGTGGTCATGGGCACCCACAACGTGCACAGGGCAACCGACCTGCTGAGGGCGGCCAGGGCGAGCGACAGCACCGTCGTGGAGATCTGGGACGAGGCCCTGGAGGAGGCAGAGGTCTTCCCGTCGGCCATAGCCGTGAAGCGAGAGGTCGACTGGGCGGCCTGGCTCACCATCCAGGTGGGCTGCGACAACAGCTGTGCGTTCTGCATCGTTCCCTCGGTCCGGGGCAGGGAGATGAGCCGGCCCTTCGGCGAGCTCGTCGCCGAGGTGGAGCGGCTCGCGGCCGACGGGGTGGTGGAGATCACCCTGCTTGGCCAGAACGTCAACTCCTACGGGCGCGACCTCACCACCTCCCTCAGGTCGGCCGATCCCTCGGTGGCCGACGAACCGGCGGCCGGCTCGCGCTGGGCGGGCGATCCCCGCCGCCGGGCCCGCCCCCTGTTCGCCGACCTCCTCGAGGCCGTGGCGGCCGTCGACGGCATCCGGCGTGTCCGCTACACCAGCCCGCACCCCAAGGACCTGCGGCCCGAGACCATCGGGGCCATGGCCACCCAGCCCGAGGTGTGCTCGCACCTGCACCTGCCCCTCCAGGCCGGCAGCGACAGGGTGCTGGCGGCCATGCACCGGGGTTACACAGCGCAGCGCTACCTGGATCGCCTGGCGGAGGCCCGGGCGGCCGTGGACGACCTGGCCGTGACCACCGACCTCATCGTGGGCTTCCCCGGCGAGACCGAGGAGGACTTCGCCCAGACGCTGGAGGTGGTGGCCGAGGCCGCCTACGACAGCGCCTACACGTTCATCTTCTCGCCCCGCCCCGGGACCGAGGCTGCGGGGATGGCCGACCAGTTCGTCCCCGCCGACGTCGTGGCCGACCGCTTCGAGAGGCTCCGGGTGGTGGTGGAGCGCTCGGCGCTGGCCCGCCACCGGGCCCGCATCGGCCGCCACGAGGAGGTGGTGGTGGAGGGCCCCAGCAAGCGCGACGCATCGGTCACCTCCGCCAGGACCGCCCAGAACAAGCTCGTGCACTTCCGCTCGCCCGAGCTGCTGCGCCCGGGCACCTTCGCCACCGTGGAGATCACCGGCGCCAGCGCCCACTTCCTGCGCGGCGAGCTGCGGGAGGTGCTGGCCGCTCCCCGGCACCGCACCCGCATCCCGGTGGCGGCGGGCTGACCGCCGGCCTGGGGATTCGTTGCCGAGCGCGGCACCGCACCACCCGGATCCGGGCAGCAGCGAGCCGGACGCACCACTCGTGGTGGTGGGCCCCACCGCGTCGGGCAAGTCGGCGCTGGCCACCGAGCTGGCAAGGCGGCACCACCTCGAGCTGGTGTCGGTGGACTCCATGCAGGTCTACCGGGGCATGGACATCGGCACCGCCAAGCCCACGCCCGCCGAGCGCGCGGAGGTGCGCCACCACCTGATCGACCTCGTCGATCCCTCCGACGAGTTCGGGGTGGCCGAGTTCCAGTCGGCCTACCGTTCCGTGGCCGCCGACATGGCGCACCGGGGTGCACGGCCGATCCTGGTGGGGGGCACGGGCCTCTACGTGCGGGCGGTCACCGAGGACCTCGACATCCCGGGCCGGTTCCCAGCGGTGCGCTCGGAGCTGGAAGCCGAGCACGACACGGTGGCGCTGCATCGGCGCCTCACCGAGCTCGACCCCACGGCCGCCGCCCGGATGGAGCCCAACAACCGGCGCCGGGTCGTGCGGGCCCTGGAGGTGACCATCGGCAGCGGCAGGCCATTCTCGTCCTTCGGGCCGGGGCTCACGTCGTTCCCCCAGGTCCCCTTCCGCCTCGTGGGGCTCCGGGTCCCGCTCCCCGAGCTCGACGACCGCATAGCGGCGAGGTTGGGCGCTCAGGTGGAGGCCGGGCTCGTGGACGAGGTCCGGCGCTTGGCCGAGAGCCCTGCGGGGCTCTCGCGCACGGCCTCGCAGGCACTCGGCTACCGCGAGGTCCTGGCGCACCTGCAGGGCTCGTGCTCGTTGGACGAGGCCCTGGAGCTGGCCACCTTGCGCACCCGCCAGTTCGCCCGGCGCCAGGTGCGCTGGTTCCGCAGGGATCCCCGCATCGTTTGGATCGACGCCGGTGACGGGCAGAATCCCATGGGAGCGCTCAGCGCCTTCGTGGGAAGCTGAGCGCGCCGCCCGCGAGAGACGACCACTCGAAGCCCAGCCGACGATCGGGACCCCATGAAGCTCACCAAGCACCACGGCCTGGCCAACGACTTCCTGGTCGCGCTCGACGAGGACAACGGAGGTGCTGCTCCCATCGGGCCCGAGCTGGCTCGCCGACTGTGCGACCGCCGCACGGGGATCGGCGCCGACGGGCTCATACGGGGGGCGACACCCGATCCGGCCGGCGCCGCCGCGGGGATCGACGTGGTGATGGAGCTGCTCAACGCCGACGGGAGCCGTGCGGAGATCAGCGGCAACGGGATCCGCTGCCTCGCCCAGGCGGTGGCCCTCCACCGCTCGCCGGCGGCCCTCGAGGATGGGCCTGCCGAGCTGGTGGTGGCAACCGACGCCGGCATCCGGCGCCTGGTGCTCCATCCGCCCTCGCCCGACGGGTGCCAGCAGGTCTCCACGACCATGGGGGTGCCCGGCCCCGGCCCCCGGGTGCCCGTGCCCCTGGAAGAGGAGCTGGGCGGCCGCCACCTCACGGTCGACATGGGCAACCCCCACCTGGTGCTGGAGGTGCCCGACCCTGCCGAGGTGGACCTGGAGGCGCAGGGCGCATGGCTCGAGCAGCAGTTCCCCGAAGGGGTGAACGTGGAGTTCGTGGCGCCGGCCGGCCCCGGGGCCATCTCGCTTCGGGTGTGGGAGCGGGGGGCCGGGGCCACCTGGGCCTGCGGCACCGGCGCCTGCGCCGCCGCCCACGCTGCCCGCAGCTGGGGCCTGGTGGGCGACGACGTGAGGGTGGAGATGCCCGGGGGCACAGCCCTCGTGGGCCTTGGAGCCGAGGGCGGGGAGGTCACCTTGTCGGGGCTCACCTGCCTGGTGGCCACGATCGAGGTCTCCGATGTCTGATCAGGGCCACCGCGGCGGCTTCGGCGATTTCGGCGGCGAGAGCTCGGGGCTCATCGAGCGCAGCTTCCGGGAGCGCATCGTGCTCGTGGGGGTGGAGCTGGACGGAGCCAGCGGATCCGGATCCGGAGCCGGAGCCGGTGGCGAGGCAGGCGACGGCGACGGCGGCGAGCCCGTCGAGCGCTCCCTCGACGAGCTGGCCCTGCTGGTCGACACGGCCGGAGCCGACGTGGTCGAGCGGGTGGTGCAGTCGCGCGCTGCTCCCGACCCCGCCACCTACATCGGCAAGGGCAAGGTGGCCGAGCTGGCCGAGCTCTGCGAGGCGGTCGACGCCGACACCGTGGTGTTCGACGACGAGCTCAGCCCTGGCCAGCAGTTCAACTTGGAGAAGGCCCTGGGCCGTACTGCCATCGACCGCACGGCTGTGATCCTCGACATCTTCGCCCAGAACGCCCACAGCCAGGAGGGCAAGGCCCAGGTGGAGCTGGCTCAGCTCCGCTACCGGCTCCCGCGCCTGAAGGGCAGGGGCAAGGGGCTCAGCCAGCAGGCAGGTGGGATCGGCCGGCGGGGAGGCCCCGGTGAGACCCAGCTGGAGATGGACCGCCGGCGCATAGAGCGACGGCTGCACAAGCTGGAGGCCGACCTGCGCTCGGTGAGCAAGGTCCGCAGGACCCAGGCGGCCGCCCGGCGCCGGTCGGGCATCCCCACGGTCGCCATCGTCGGCTACACCAACGCGGGCAAGTCCACGCTGCTCAACCGCCTCACCGACGCCGGGGTGGTGGTGGAGGACCGCCTCTTCGCCACCCTCGACGCCGCCACCCGCCGCCTGGCCCTGCCTGGCGGGCAGGCGGTGCTGATCACCGACACCGTCGGCTTCATCACCAAGCTGCCTCACCAGCTGGTGGAGGCGTTCAAGTCCACCCTGGAGGTGGTGACCGACGCCGACCTGCTCGTGCACGTGGTCGACGCGAGCGGCCCCGATCCCATGGCCGCCATGGCCGCGGTCGACACGGTGCTCACCGAGATAGGGGCGGGATCGATCCCCCAGCTCCACGTGCTCAACAAGGCCGACGTGGATCCCGAGGGTGCCCAGCGGTTGGCGGCCAGCCTCCTCTCGCCGTCGGCGAGTGCGGTGGGCCTGCGGGGCGTGGTGGTCTCCGCCCGCACCGGGGAGGGGATCGACGAGCTGCTCCGCTCCGTGGCCGACCGCCTCCACGCGATGAGCGAGGTGAGCGAGCTGGTGGTCCCCTTCGATCGCGGTGATGTGCTGGCGGCGCTGCATCGCGACGGGGAGGTGCTCGCCGAGTCGCCGGGCACCGACGGCATGGAGGTGAAGGCCCGGCTCGACAGCAGGTCGGCCAACCGCTGGCGCGACTTCATGGTGAGCTAGTCGGGATGGGCTTCGTTCCTCCTCCTTACCCGCACGACCGCCTGGGCGAGCTGCGCGCCGTCGCAGGGGCGCTTCCCGGTGGCCTCGTGGACCTCTCCATCGGCACCCCGGTCGACCCCCCTCCGCCGGAGGTGGTCGAGGCGCTGGCGACCTCCGGTGCCGAGCGTGGCTACCCGGCCTCCATCGGCTCTCCCGGCTACCGCGAGGCGGCCTCGGAGTGGATGGCCCGGTTCTTCGGTGTGCAGGTGGACCCAGGCCACCTGGCCGCATGCGTGGGCACCAAGGAGCTGGTGGTGGGGCTGCCGCACTGGCTCTCGCTGCGCTCGCCCGAGCGCGACACCGTGCTCTACCCCGCCCTCAGCTACCCCAGCTACGAGATGGGCGCCGTCCTGGCGAGGCTGCGGGCGGTCGCGGTGCCGGTCGACGACGCCAACCGCATCGACCTCGGCGCCGTGGACCCGGCCGACTCCAAGCGAGCCGTGTGCCTGTGGGTCAACACGCCCGGGAACCCCGCTGGAGGTCTGGACGACCTGGGGGCGGCCGCCGAGTGGGGCCGGGCCCACGGAGTGCCGGTGCTGAGCGACGAGTGCTACGCCGCCTTCACCTGGGAGGGCCCACCACGCACGATCCTCACCCACGGGGCCCACGGTGTGCTGGCCCTGCACTCCCTCTCGAAGCGCTCCAACCTCGCCGGCGTGCGCGCCGGCTTTTACGCCGGCGACCCCGGCCTCGTGCACTACCTCTCCGAGGTGCGCAAGCACGCCGGGCTCATGGTGCCCGGGCCCGTGCAGCGGGCGGCAGTTGTGGCCTGGGGCGACGAGGTCCACGTGGAGGCCCAGCGCGCCCTCTACCGGAACCGCCTCGAGCGCTTCGCCGAGATCCTCCGCAAGGCCGGGTTGGAGGTGGGCCTCCCCGCCGGCGCCTTCTACCTCTGGGTTCCTGCGCCTTCCGGGAACGGTTGGGACCTGGCGCGGTGGCTGGCAGCCGAGGCCGGCGTGCTGGCCAGCCCGGGCGAGCTCTACGGCGAGGCGGGGGAGAGCTTCGTGCGCCTCGCCATGGTGCAGCCCGACGACCAGCTCGACCTCGCAGCCTCCCGCCTCGGCCAGTAGCGGGTGGGCCCGGCCCTCCGCCGCCGAACCGAGCCGAACCGAACGGGATCGAGGGGCGGGGGAGTTGCCGGTAGCCTCCGGCCATGGCTGACCTGCAGGCGAGGATCGAAGAGCTCTGGGAGCACAGGAGCGACCTGAGCCCCGGCGACCCCGAGGCCACCGCCACCGTCGACGAGGCGATCGGCCTGCTCGACAGGGGCGAGGCCAGGGTGGCCGAGCTGGGCCCCGACGGCGAGCCGGTGGTGCACCAGTGGCTCAAGCAGGCGATCCTGCTCTACTTCGGCCAGCGCTCCATGGCCACCACGGAGCTGGGCCCCTTCGAGTACGCCGACAAGATCCCCCTCAAGGGAGGCTTCGCTGCCGCGGGCGTACGGGTCCTTCCTGGAGCTTCCGCTCGCTACGGGTGCTTCCTCGACAGGGGAGTGGTGCTCATGCCCAGCTACGTGAACATCGGTGCCAGGGTCGGGGCGGGCACCATGGTCGACACGTGGGCAACGGTCGGGTCGTGCGCCCAGATCGGAGCCAACGTCCACCTCTCGGGGGGCGTGGGCATCGGCGGGGTGCTCGAGCCCCCGCAGGCCTCTCCTGTGATGGTGGGCGACGAGTGCCTCATCGGGTCGCGCTGCATCGTGGCCGACGGGGCAAGGGTTGGCGAGGGCGTGGTGCTGGGGGCCGGGTGCATACTCACCAGCTCCATCCCCGTGATCGACGCCGAGACGGGCGACGAGCTGAGCCGGGGCGTGGTCCCCCCCTGGTGCGTGGCCGTGTCGGCCACCAGGCCCCGCTCGTTCGCCGGGGGCGACTTCGGCCTGCCCTGCGTGCTGGTGGTGAAGCGCCTGGAGCCAGGCGAGCGCCACGACAAGAGCAGGCTCAACGAGGTCCTGCGCACCCACTCCGCGGGGATATGACGTGACCCTGGATCAGCTTGGGGCCCGGTCGCGACGCAGCTCGGGGGGCACCAGGTGACCGACCTGCTCGCACTCACGGCCGAGATGGTCGACATCGCCTCGGTGAGCCGGGAAGAGGCCGCCTTCGTCGACTGGTTGCAGGCCCGGCTGGCGGGCACGGATGGCCTGGAGCTCACGAGGGTGGGCGACAACCTCGTGGCCCGCACCCAGCTGGGACGCGACACCAGGTTGGTCCTGGCGGGCCACACCGACACGGTGCCGCCCAACGGCAACGAACGCTCTCGCACGGAGGGCGACCGCCTCTACGGGGTGGGCTCCACCGACATGAAGAGCGGGCTCGCCGTGATGCTCGACCTGGCCCGCACGGTCACCGAGCCCGCCGTGGACGTGACCTACGTGTTCTACGCCCGTGAGGAGATCGGCTCGGTCCACAGCGGCCTGCGAGAGCTGGCCGAGGCTCGGCCCGACTTGCTCGAGGGCGACGTCGCCATCCTGGGCGAGCCCACCCGAGCCCAGCTCGAAGCGGGTTGCCAGGGGACCATGAGGGTCCGGGTGTCGCTGAGCGGCTCCAGGGCCCACACCGCCCGTCCCTGGATGGGTCGCAACGCCATCCATCGCCTTGCCGGCCTGCTCCAGGCTGTGGCCGGGTACGAGGAGCGCCGGCCCGTCGTGGGTGGTTGCACCTTCCGCGAGGCGCTCCAGGCGGTGAGCGTGCGGGGAGGGGTGGCCGGCAACGTGGTGCCCGACGAGGCAGAGGTGGTGCTCAACCACCGCTTCGCACCCGATCGCACCATCGGCGAGGCCGAGGCCCACGTGCGCGAGGTGGTGGCGCCGTGGCTGAAGGCCGGCGACAGCTTCGAGGTGACCGACATGGCGCCCGCGGCGACGCCTGCCCTCGATCACCCCCTGGTGGCCGCACTGGCGGAGCGCAACGGCCTGTCGGTGACGGCGAAGCTGGGCTGGACCGACGTCTCGTTCTTCTCGTCCCTCGGGATCCCCGGCGTGAACTTCGGGCCCGGCGACGCGCTCGTGGCGCACACGGCCGACGAGGTGGTGGAGCGCGCCGACATCGAGCGCGTCCACGGCGCCCTTGGAGGGCTGCTCTCCAAGGGCACGTAGACTGCGCGAACACCAGCGAAGGGAGATCCAGATGGCCATCGGCATCGGCGATGACGCACCCGACTTCGAGCTCAAGGACCAGGGCGGCGAGGTGGTCAAGCTCTCCTCGTTCCGGGGCGACAAGGCCGTGGCGCTCGTCTTCTACCCGTTCACCTTCACCGGCGTCTGCGAGGGCGAGCTGTGCACCCTGCGCGACGACTTCAGCACCTTCACCGACGCTGGCGTGCAGGTCCTGGCCCTCTCGTGCGACTCGCGCCACTCCCAGAAGAAGTGGGCCGAGGAGATGGGCTACCAGTTCCCGGTGCTCTCCGACTTCTGGCCACACGGTGAGGCGGCCAAGGCCTACGGCGTGTTCAACGAAGAGCTGGGCTGTGCCAACCGGGCCACGTTCATGATCGACAAGCAGGGCAAGGTGGTCGACGCCTTCGCAAGTGCCGACCTGGGCACCGCACGCCCGCAGGAGCGCTACGAGGAAGCCCTCACCAAGCTCTAGAGCCCCGCATCACAGGCGGCGCAGCACGGTCACGACCTTCCCGAAGACGGTGACCTCGTCGGCGTCGTACTCCATGGGCTCCAGCGCCGGGTTGGCCGGCATCAGCGTGACCTTCTCGCCCGAGCGGCGGTAGGTCTTCACGGTCCCCTCTTCGCCGGGGATGCCGGCCACCACCACGTCGCCGTTGTCCGCTGTCGGTTGCACTCGGGCCACCACGAAGTCGCCGTCGAGGATGCCGGCCTCGATCATCGACTCCCCGCGCACCCTCAGCATGAACAGCTCGCCCTCGCCGCAGAAGTCGGTGGGCAGCGGCAGGAGCTCCTCGACGCTCTCCTGGGCCAGCACGTCGGTGCCGGCGGCCACGTCGCCCACCAGGGGGACGTGGCGCACGGGACGGCGCTCCAGCGCGGCGCCCGAGTTGGGGTCGTAGCGCACCTCGATGGCGCGCGGCTTGGTCGGGTCGCGCTTGAGGTAGCCCAGGCGCTCGAGCGTGGCGAGGTGGCTATGCACCGTGGAGGGCGACGTGAGGCCCACGGCCTCGCCGATCTCCCTCACCGAGGGCGGGTACCCCCGCTCGCGCAGCTGGCGCTCGATGAAGACGAGGATCCCCTCCTGGCGCTGGGTGAGCGGGCCGGGCACCTGGGGCTGCTGGCTCGGGCTCATGTCGGTCCTCCTGGGTCGAACCCCTACGGCGGGGAAGTGGCGTCGAACACAAGTTCCCACATCCCCTTGACGGGAACAAGTGTTCGTGCCAATCTTTCGGCTATGGAACGAACGGACGTTCGCAGAACAGACGTTCTAGCACGTCGGCGCCCAGGGGTGGTGGTTCTTCCGGGGCGCCCTGTCACGGGCCGCTTCCCGGTGGCCGGCCCGGCTTCGCTGTCACACCTCGTCAGGAGAATGTCCTCATGGCTGCAGTGATCGCTCCCGTACCGTCACATAACCCTCGCTTCCCGGCACCCCATGTCCCGGCACCCCATGTCCCGGCACCTCAGGGCCCGGGCTCGGCCCGGCCTCGCCTCCGGGTCATCCAGGGGGGAGGCGAGTCCAATCCGGCCCGTCCCGCATATTGGCGCAGGCGCCTGGTGGCGGCAGCGCTGGTGGTGCTCGTCATGGCCGCAGCGGTGGTCGTGGCTGGGCGGGCTATGGAACTGGCCGGCGGGTTGATTCAGGCCGACCCGCCGGCCAGCAATCTCGTGGGAGGCGATGCGCAGCTGGGAGCGCACGCCTACGTGGTGCAGCCAGGCGACACGCTGTGGGCGATAGCCCGCCGGGTCCAGCCCGAGGGCGACGTGCGGCCAGTGGTCGACGAGCTCGCGAGCCGGCTCGGAGGGGCGACCATCCAACCGGGCCAGCGACTGGACCTGGGCTCCCTCGCACCCTGACGGGCCGGCCAGCGTCTCCTGTCGGCGGGGGATCCCCCTGGCTCGATCGTGGTGCATAGGGCTACCGTCGAAGAGTGCGTTGCCCAGTGTGCGCGGATCTCGACGACAAGGTCGTCGACTCGCGCACAGCGGAGGACGGCTCGGCGATACGCCGCAGGCGGGAGTGCCTGGCGTGCGGTCACCGCTTCACCACCTTCGAGCGGCTCGAGAGCCAGCCGTTGATGGTCGTGAAGCGCTCTGGTGAGACGGTCCCGTTCGACCGGGCGAAGGTGGCCACGGGGATCGCGGCTGCTGCGAAGGGCAGGCCCGTGGTCGACGAGCAGATCGCAGCGGTGGTGGCAGCCCTCGAGGAGAACCTGAGGCTCTCGGGCAGCGAGGTGGCCAGCGAGCAGATCGGCATCGCTGTCCTCGACCGGCTGCGCGAGCTCGACCAGGTTGCCTACGTGCGCTTCGCCAGCGTCTACAAGGGCTTCGACGACCCGGCCGACTTCCAGCGGGAGGTCGGCCTCCTCAAGTCGACCGCTCCCAAGCGTCGCTGAGGCTCTCGGCCTCAGCGACGTACGTAGCGCAGGAAGAGGAAGCCGTCCTCCTCCAGGACACGGTCGAGGTGGAGGCCTTCGGGCGGGTCGAGCACGGGGCCGTGCGCCAACCTCAGCGACTCGCCTCCCACCGTGTGGGGTGAGATGGCCCAGCAGACCTCGTCGACCACGCGCGACGCCATCAGGAACCCGTTCAGGGTGGGGCCGCCCTCGCAGGTCACCACCTTCGCGCCCCGGTCGCTCAGGGCGGCGGCGATGGCCTCGCCCGTCACGAGCCCCTGGCCCATGGTGACCACCTCGGCCACCTCCGCCAACGCCTCGCGCTTGCGGGCGTCCGCGCTGGCGGTCGTGATCACCAGCGGCGTGGGCCCTTCGGCCGCGAAGAGCTTGGCGCCAGGGTCCAGCTCGGCCCTGGCCGACACCACCGCCAGGCGGGGCGTGGGCTCCTGGCCGCTCTCCCTGCGGTGCTGCTGGTGGGCATCGGAGATCCGGGGCGGCCCGTAGCCCTCGGCCCGCACGGTGTTGGCCCCCACCAGCACGAAGTCGGCGACCGTGCGAAGCGCCGAGAAGATCGCCTTGTCGGCAGGGCCCGACAGGCCTCCCGAGGTCGAGCCGACCCTCGTTGCCCCGTCGACGCTCGTGACCATGTCCAGCAGGAGCCACGGCCTGCCCTCGGGTGCCGGGCGCTCGTCGGCCATGTAGCAGGCCGGCCCGTCCACGTCGTCGTGGCCGGTCGGGAGCAGTTGGCGCATCACCGCACGGTACTCCTGCCCGGCGAAACCTCTTCGTCATGTGTTTTCGGTGTGGTTGCAGTTGGTGCGAGGTCCACCCACGCCGGAGAGGGGTGGGGTAGAACAACCTCGCGATACCGAGTCGAGCGCCTGAGGGGGTCAGGCGTCTCGACCACCAGAGGGGAGGTCTGGATGGGACGCATCGAGAGCCTCACGGCTCCTGCAACCGCTCTGCTCGATCGTGCGCGGCGGCCCAGCACCTACACCAGCCCGTTGCGCGAGGCGGCGTGCCTGGTGGTCACGGCCGGAGCCTGGCCGTTCGGGTTCGGCACCAGCTCCCCAGACCAGCTGGACGCGCTCGAGCGCCGTCCCAGCGAGTGGTCCACTCCCGTCCTGCTGCTCCACGGGTGGGGAGCCAACCGCTCCAACTGGTTCCGCTTGGAGCGCGGCTTGCGGCGAGCCGGCTTCGGCAGGGTCCACGCTCTCAACTACAACCCCTTCGGCACCGACATCCCCGCCCTGGCCGAGAGCTGCATGGCGGCAGCCGACGAGCTGCGCGAGCGCTTCGGCACGGGCCGCGTGCACATCGTCGGCCACTCCATGGGTGGGGTGATCGCCCGCTACGCGGTGCAGGTGCTGGGGGCGAAGGGGGTGGGGGTGTGCGCCACCATCGCCGCTCCCCACAACGGCGTCGGCCTCGCTCGCTGCGGCGCCCCTCCGGGCCTGCGCCGCACCTTCGCCAGCGGGTTGCAGCTCGCGCCCGACTCGCCGGTCATGGCCGAGCTCCGCAAGGCCCGGCCCGTCTCCACCCGGTTCGTGGCCTACTACTCCGATCACGACATGGTCGTCTCCGCCGAAGGGGCGAAGATCCTGGAGCCGGCCCTGGGGGCCACCAACATCCTCATCGAGGGTCGGGGGCACCTGTCGATCATGTTCTCCCGGCGGCTGGAGCGCTCGCTGGTGGGCCAGCTCGTCACCGCCGAGTGCGGCCCCGTCAGCTACGTGGCCCAACACCCGCTGGCGGCCTAGAGGCCGAGCCGTTTTCCCACAGAATCCGCGGCTCTATCCACCAGAAATTCACAGGTTGTGCCTATTTCTCCTCACAGGGGTGGGGCTCTAGCGTCTCCTCGCGTCAACTGCCGGGCTGCGGTGCGAGCGACGGATGGTGGTCTTGACCTGCCGCTTCGCACCGCAGTCCGCAACCTCCCGAGAAGATCGTTGACACGCACGTAATTACAGTGCTGTAATCGGTCTACATCTTGTGAGCCAAGGCTCACTCAGGGGGCAAAACCACAACATCTTGTGTGCCCACCTCTAGATTGGAAAGAGGAGGAAAACGATGGCATTGGCGCCCGAGCAGGCCACGATCGGCATCCGCAGGCACTTCACCACCGAGGGTGTGCACCCCTACGACATGGTCGAGTGGGAGCAGCGCGACGCCCGCATCACCAACTTCCGCGACGGCACGGTTGCCTTCGAGCAGCTCGGCGTGGAGTTCCCCAAGGGCTGGTCGCTCAACGCCACCAACATCGTCGCCCAGAAGTACTTCCGCGGCACGATGGGCCTGCCCGAGCGGGAGTGGTCGCTGCGCCAGGTGGCCGACCGCGTGGTCGACACCATCACCTCCTGGGGCCTCAGCGACGGCTACTTCGCCGACGAGCGCGAGGCCGAGGCCTTCTCCGACGAGCTCAAGTTCCTCATCGTCTCCCAGCGGGCCGCCTTCAACTCACCGGTGTGGTTCAACATCGGGGTGGCCGGGGTTCCCCAGCAGGCCAGCGCGTGCTTCATCCTCTCGGTCGACGACCGCATGGACTC